>NZ_VUKI01000007.1:0-121813 GCF_008385775.1 Staphylococcus sp. GDX7P312P
TCCAATTTATTATAGAGCCATATAAATTTAAAAAAACTTTCAGGAGTGAACTTGAATTTACAATGTATTCAAGTTCACTCCTTTTTGTAAACATAAAAAAACTTGGTGCTGTACACACCAAGTAATTGAATTAATTTATTATTTTATTGCGTGGAAACCACTATCTACATGGATATTCTCACCAGTTACGCCACTTGAGAAATCACTCAATAAGTAAGCAGCTGTTTTACCTACTTCTTCTTGATCCACGTTTCGTCTTAATGGTGCACGTTCTTCAATTTCTTTAAGGATTGTGTTGAAACCACCAACACCTTTAGCACTTAATGTACGAATTGGTCCAGCAGAAATAGCATTTACTCGAATGTTGTCCGGGCCTAAATCATAAGCTAAATATTTAACATTAGCTTCTAAACTTGCTTTAGCTACACCCATTACATTATAGTTTTGAACGGCAAATTCACCACCAAGGTATGTTGTTGCAACAATACTACCACCGTTTGGCATTATTTTCTTCGCTTCGTGCGCAACAATTGTTAATGAATATGAACTGATATCTTGCGCAAGTAAGAAACCTTCACGTGATGTTTCAGAGAAACGTCCACGTAAGTCTTCAATATTTGCAAATGCGATAGAGTGATATACGCCATCAATATTGCCTACTTCTTCGCCAATTTTAGCGAAACCATTTACTACATCTTCATCTTTTTGAACATCGATTTGATATAATTTTGGATCTTCTTGGTTTAATTGTTCTAATAATTTTTCTAATTCTTTGCGGCTACGGTCTTTACGATATGTGAATACAAGCTTAGCCCCTAATTGATCTAATACCTTTGCAACGCCAAATCCGATACTACGTTTATTAGCAATACCCATAATTACGAAGGTTTTATTTTCAAGATTAATCATTCGAAATAACTCCTTAATCATCGTTTTTTATATCTTAATCTCACTGTACAAACAATGTAGACTAATCTAACGTTATTATTTTACCATTTTTGCTTCATAATGATAAAGCAATATTATTACCTGGTCATACATGAAAGCCTGGTACATAAATAATATCATAATGCTATTTTTCAAATTCGCAGAAGCTAACTGAACTGAGAGAGCGCCAAAAAATTGCGTATTCTCAGTTATAGACATCCTTTCGAGCGAGGCCCTAGCAAAAAAGATTTTTATAAAGAAATTCTATAAGATAAACAAATTGGGGTGGGACAATGAATTTAAAAAGAATTCTTTCCCACCCCTGACGCCTGTTATTAATTTTTTCTAAATCAATAATAAAATTCTAGATCTGATTTTAATTCATCTACGTATTCTTTTGAACCCGTTACGATAAGTCTATCTTTGTATCTAAGTTGTGTATCACCATGAGGCACGATTGATTCATTATTACGAATAATTCGAACGAAGATAATATCTCCGCCAAATGGGAAATTACGTAGTTGAATATTTTCATATTGATGATTTAACATTTCAATTTCATACAATGATGTTTCAACATTGCTTAAAATGTTTAACATATTTGGTGTTTCAATTAAGCCTTGTAGGAAGATTTTATTACTAATGAAATTACTGAATACTTCAATACCTTCACCTTTCATTTCTTCATCTTCGTTACTATTTTCAAGTCGACAAATTACGCGTTTAACATCATGTGCTTTGGCTAATTTTGCCACATCACGGTTAAGACTATCATCATTAGCAGAACAAACTACGATGTCTTGATTGAATAACCCTAATCTTTCTAGGAGTTGTTCTTCATAATTCGCTATTTCTACAACAGTTATATGGTCAGATAAATTACGCTTATCTCCTAAATCTTTGCGATAATATAATGTCACATTATATAAGTGTGGTGACAAGTTCTGCACAATTGGAATCGTCAATTGATTCTTGCCAATTAATGCAATATCAATTTTACGATTAGCCTCATCTGGAATTGGAAACATTTTCTTGAAAATAATCGGTACAAACACACACGTGATGATTGCACTTAAAATCAAAATGCCTGACATTTCAGATGATATTGTATTTAATTGCTCTGCAATTTTAGCAGATGCTATAACCAATGATAATGTTGAAGTAAGTAAAAATGCTGATGCTATCGTTGTCTTATTATCAAACCAACGTCTAATAAAGAAAACTGGAATTAATTTTGAAATAATAAAAGCTAGAATGAGCACCGGAATAATTAATAATAATGATGGTTCTTTAATTAATGACGGAATATTTAAATCAACACCAACCATGATAAAGAAGATTGGAATAAAGAACCCGTATCCAAATGAATCAAGTGTATGCACTAATTCTTCATCTGGTTTCAGCAAGGATACAACCACACCAGCTAAGAATGCGCCTAGTATATATTCAGCGCCTACACCCTCTGCAAGTGCAACTAAAAGAATAATTAATGCAAAGATTGCTCTTATACCTATTTGTGTAGTACCACCAATTAAGCGATGTAAAAATTTCATACGCTTAAATACAACGCCTAATATATAGAAAATGGCAGTAAATACAAGTAAAATTGCTGAAAGCCAAACTGAACCATTACCACTACCATTGATACCACCGTAAATAGTTAACAGTACCATCGTTACTAGGTCAGCCAATACGGCTACTAATAATATAAATTGACCGATAGTTGTACGCATTATATTCATTTCTTTTAAAGTGGGCACTACGACACCTAGTGATATCGTTGATATGATAATTATCATTAATAACACATCATCTACGAGTCCTAACCATTTAAACGCGTAAGCTAATATTACTGATATAATCATAATAAATGCGAATACAGTTAGTGCTAAATTAAGATGGCTTGGTACATCTTTTTCATGTTTGTTCGTACCTTGTCGATTTCTCTTATCTTTTTTAAAAGTGCTAAAGTCAATCTCTAAACCACTTAAAAACATTAAAAAGATAAAGCCCAACGTTGATAATATATTAAGCATACTATCTTTATGTACTAGATTTAAGAAAGACTGTCCAATAATAATACCCATGATGATTTCGGCTACAACCACTGGTAAAAAATTGATGTTCAGTCTATTTATAATAATTGGTGTAAAAAATGCTGCTAGAACTACAATGACTAGTGAAAAGAACTCCATTTTGTCCCCCTATGTTAAATATGACATGAATGTTGTTGCTAAACCAAAGTAAATTAACATACTTACAATATCATTAATTGTTGTAATAAATGGTCCGCTGGCTACGGCTGGATCAATATTCAGTTTATTCATAAATAATGGAATCATAGAACCAACTAACGTACCAACCGTCATTGCAATAGTAAGACTACCTCCAACTATTAGTGCTAAAAATGGTTGTCTATATATAACAACGATGATAATAAATAAAACAGTGGCACAAACTAATCCTGAAAGCAAGCCACTTCCCGCTTCTCTTAATGCAACCTTAAATTTACTTTGTTCATCAATTTCCCCAGTAGAGATATTACGTACAGACACCGCAAGTGATTGTGTACCAGAATTTCCGGACATACCACTAATAATAGGTATAAATGCAGCTAATAATGCAACTTGTGATAATGTTGCCTCAAAACTACCTAATATAGTAGCGGTAATCATTCCTAAAAATGTAAGAATGATAAGCCAAGGTAATCGTTTAGTAGCAGTTTTCACAACAGAATCATTTGTTGAGTCAATATCAGATACCCCAGCTAAACGAGAGTAGTCTTCACTAGCCTCTTCATCCATAACATCTAGAATATCATCAATTGTAATAATACCAAGTAAATGTTGTTGATAATCAATTACTGGCATTGCAATAAAGTCATAATCTCTCATTTTTTGAGCTACATCTTCTTGGTCATCTGCTACATTAACACTAATCACACGTTCGCTCATTATGTCCTCTATATATGCATCATTTTCAGCAACAATCAAATCTCTTAAAGATAATACACCAACTAATTGTCCATCGGTATTAATGGCAAAAATGACATAAATCGTTTCGGCATCAGGTGCTTGTTCTTTTACTAACATTAGAGCTTCTTTAACCGGAGTATTGACATCTAATGAGATATATTCCGTCGTCATAATACCGCCGGCTGTATCTTCTTCATAATGTAATAGATGTTTAATTTCATTAGCATCGTCACGGTTCATTAACGTTAGCAAACTAGCTACTTTTGGTTTCGAAAGTTCATTTAATATATCTACAGCATTATCAGAAGACATCTCTTCTAAAACTTTACTAGCATAATGTGCATTCATCGTATCAAAAAGGTCTTCATATGCTTCATCATCTATTTCTAATTGTTCAAAGAATTCCCCTACTTCTTGAGGTGATAAAAATTCAAATATCTTTTGTCTATTTTCATTTGTAGTGTCTTCAAAATATTCACTTTGTTCATACTCGTGCATTGCTAGAAATTCTTCTCTAAAACGATCTATATCGTCTTGTTTTAATAGATCATCTAACAAATTTTGGTTATACACTTCATCAGTATTATAGTCATTATTTTCTGTTTCTAATGACAACGTCAACACCTCCAAATCTTATTATAATTCTGCAAAAATGTTTTGTAGCCATTTATAATCTATCTCTATCTCAATTTCTCTATTATAAATTGGATGTATGAATGTCACTTTATAACATTGTAAAGATTGCGTATGAATTTCAGGATGACTTCCTTCATATAAATCATCACCAACAAGAGGATGTCCTACATAATTAAAATGAACGCGTATTTGATGCGTTCTTCCAGTATGTAATTTAATTTCACATAAACTCGCTTCAGGTTTGGTCATTACTGTTTCATATGAAGTCTTTGCGTATTTTCCTGAAGCATCAACTTTCCTAGTAATAATACTCTGGCTATCTCTAGCAATCGGTTCTTCTATAACACCACTCAATTGCATTTGACCATAACATACACACATATACCTTTTATCTATTGCACTCGTCGTCATTAAATGATGGATATGCCCATGCTTAGCAAATATTACAATGCCTCTAGTGTTACGGTCTAAACGTGTAACAATATGCGGTACGATCGATGTATCGATTAACTGACCAACATTTAAATAATAAAGTACACGTTCTATCAAACTATCATGCGGATGTTCTCTTGACGGAGTGCTATTTAAATAGTTTGGTTTTGACACAATAATTAAATAATCATCTTCATACAATATTTCAATTGGATTACGTGATGGAATCAAATATGAGCTAGGTGTTTCATCAGGTAACGCAATAGTTAACTCATCACCTGGCATCATCATTTTTCTGACAGTTACATGACTGTTATTAATAATTAAAGCGCCATTATGTTTAATGGCGCTAATTGTCTTTTTAGAATATTGGTGACGCTGCAAAAAAGACTTAAGCATTTCATTATGCTGTATCACATATTCAAATTTCATCGTCCATCTTCACTTTCAATGAATGAATCATGTACTCTTTTCCAAAATGGGAAAGGTCTAAATCTAGCAAAACGCACTTTCTCATTAGCCACTCTAAACTGAATACCATTGACATTTTTATGTTTTAAACTAACATGATCAATTGTTGTTAAAATGGTATCGTGATTAACAGGTGTGATTAAACATGTATGATGCTTTGGCAAAACAAGTGGTGAACCCACTGTTCTAAATACTCTATTATTGATAGAGGCTATTTCTGCAATCTGCATAGCTTCAAGTGAGGGATGTATTAGTGCTCCACCTAATGCCTTATTATAAGCAGTTGAACCTGAAGGGGTTGATATACATAAACCGTCACCTCTAAAACGTTCAAATTGCTTACCACGAATGCCCACATCAACTACAAGTGTTGAACCATTTTCCGTTTTCATTGTTGCTTCATTTAAAGCTAAATAACGTGTTTCATAACCATTATCATTGTATCTGACAATAATTTCTAATAATGGATATTCAATGACTTGAAATTCAGAGTTATTAATTTCAATAATTAATTTCTCAACTTCATGAGGTAACCAATCAGCATAAAAACCTAAATGTCCTGTATGTACACCTACAAATGCCACTTGAGAGAGCATGTGGCTGTATTGATGAAAGGCTTGTAATAAAGTTCCATCTCCACCTACCGAAATAACAATTTCTGGATTAACGGCATCTTCTACCATGTGGAAATCTTTCATATGATTTATCATTTTATGCTTTAATGCATTGGATTTTGAATCACCTTTAGACAAGATAGTATAACGCATCCCCACACCTCATTAGTCATGTTTTTTTGCACGTTTTTGAGAATAATATTTCTGTGCTTCTTGAATTTCATCTTTAATCTCAGACATCTCTTCATCTAGAAGATATGCCGCTTCAGCTGCACGCTCAAGACGATGCTGAATTTCCGCTGGATAATCCCCGTCATATTTATATCTTAATGTATGTTCAATTGTAGCCCAGAAATTCATTGCTAATGTTCGTATTTGTATTTCCGCTAAAATGGCTTTCTGACCGTTTAATGTTTCAATTGGATATTCAATAATCACATGATATGAACGATAACCACTTTGTTTTGTGTTATTGATGTAGTCACGTTCCTCAATCACTTTGAAATCTTGTCGTTGTCTAAGCATATTAACAACCACATCGATATCGTCCACAAATTGACACATCATTCTAAGACCAGCAATGTCGTACATCTCTTCACGTAGTCTATCAAACGGTATACCCCTTTTATTCGCCTTATCAATAATACTCGTAATTGGTTTTACTCGACCAGTAACGAATTCAATGGGTGAAGCATCTTCTCCAACTTCATATTGCTTACGCAAACCTTTTAATTTTACCTTTAATTCATCAACGGCTTGTTTATATGGTGTTAAAAATTGATCCCATTGATTCATATTGTTTCACTCCGCTTCACTTTAGGTCAAAAGTTTCTTCAACAGCTGAAACAAACTCCTTACCATAGTTATTATTTCCTTCAACATTCTCAAGTATGTAATCTAATTCCTCTTGAAAATGTTCTAAAACCAAGTCATCGTTTACTATTAGTTTCTTGCCTCTATTCTCATGCAACATGGACCATGTTTCTTGAACGAAAATCAAGTAATCATATGATTGTCCGTCATCTAATAAGTAGGCAAATCCGTAATTATCACTATCAACAAGCATTTGCCCTACTTCTACTAATCCATCAGTTGGATCTTCTGAGTAGCAATAAATGCCATCATCTTTAATTTTAATTTCATTTACATAAATACGCATGCTTGTTCCTCCTTATTATTCTTTATTAGTTTAACATAATTTAACTGTATAACACACGTTTGAAATGCACTTCTTATTCGTCTATCCACTATTGAATGAAGCTCATTATGTCGTGACAAATCAAATCATTTTATAAACTATACTTATGTACTCAGATTTACCTTTTCATTCATATATAATTACTTTAAATATTTATATAACTCAGTCATAATGAATTACAATAAATGGATTTAGAGGTGCAAATTATGGCGACGAATAATGAAATAGAATTCAAACAATTACTAAGTAAAGATGTATACGATAAATTTAAATATACTTTTTTTGAAGATAAAGAACCTTTTATTCAAATAAACTACTATATTGATACTCCTAACTTCACATTGCGAGATCATAAATCCGCATTACGAATCCGTGTTAAAAACGACACATATGAAATGACCTTAAAAGTGCCCGCCGACATAGGTTTGATGGAATATAATCATATGGTTAAACATATACCTAAAACAGGTGATGTAATATCTAATAACTCACTACCAGAAGATATACGAGAAATTGTCGAATCATACGGTATTAATGACAACGAATTAACTATATTAGGCGCATTGAGAACAGCTCGTTTAGAAACAAACTATAAAAATGAATTGTTAGTATTAGATCGAAGTGATTATTTCGACAAAGTTGATTATGAGTTAGAATTTGAAGTTACTGACTATAACAATGGTTTGAAAAAATTTCATAGTTTATTAGAAGAATTTAATCTTGAGCACACCGTACCTAACAATAAAGTTCAACGTTTCTTTGACTATAAGAATCAAATTGACAAGTAGCAGTACGTCGCTGTAAAAAGTCAAATTACTTTTAAATGTAAAAATTCATGTTATATTAGTAATATATTAACGGAAATTGGTGATATTATGTCTAAAACGCCATACGATATTATAGGTGAAACAGCACTTTATAATATGATTGATCATTTCTATGCTCTAGTTGAGAAAGATGATAGAATCAATCATTTGTTCCCTGGGAATTTTGCCGAAACGAGTAGAAAACAAAAGCAATTTCTCACTCAATTTCTAGGTGGACCGAACCTATATACTGAAGAACATGGACATCCGATGTTAAAAAAGAGACATATGGAATTTAAAATTACAACTTATGAAAGAGATGCATGGTTAGAAAATATGCATACTGCAATATCCGAAGCACAGTTTCCAGCTGGTGTTGGAGACTATTTATATGAACGTTTACGTCTAACCGCTAACCACATGGTAAATTCCTAAATATAATTGAAGGTGAGTAAAACATGGCTGAAGAACTAAAAATTGTAGACAATAGAAGTCGTGAAGATGCTAATCTGTCACCTGTAAATAAAATTGAAATTTATTCATTTTTTGATCCATTTAATACAGATTGCTTTAAATTATCAGCGATTATTTCTAAATTAAGAATTGAATATAATCAATATATCCGTATCAGACATATTCTAAACCCTTCATTGAAAGTACTTACTAAGTGCCAAGCGCAAAGTACATCTGATTTTGATAATATCGCCTTAGCTTATAAAGCGGCTGAATTACAAGGTCGTTTAAGAGCGGAACGTTTCATCCATTTAATGCAAAATGAAATTATTCCTAAGAAGGATATTATTACGGAAGAAATGATTTGTGACTGCATTATTAATGCAGGTTTAGATTACAATGAATTCAAAGAAGATTTACAAAAAAGCAAATTAACCGAAAGTTTAAAAATAGATTTACACATTGCTCGAGAAATGGAAATTGAGCAAGCACCTTCACTCGTATTTTTCAGTGAAGATGTTCATGAGGAAGGCCTGAAAGTAGAAGGATTATATCCATATCACATTTACACATATATTATTAATGAATTAATGGGTACGCCTATTGAAAAAAATCTTCCACCTAAAATTGAGCATTATATTCAAAAGAAACAACTCGTTACTATGGAAGAACTATTGACCATATATGAGTGGCCCGAAAAGTTAATGACAAAAGAACTTAAGAAATTGGCGTTACAACAAAAAGTAGAAAAACTTCAATACCCTGAAGGAGATTTTTGGCAATCAAAAATGCCTAGAATATAGGATAGCTAACAATAGCCATTCAATGATGATTATATTCATGCATTGGGTGGCTTATTTTTGTGTACACATCAATTTAAGGTTGAACGACTCTGTTTCTATTATTGTTATATAAATCAATTGCAATGTATAGTAGTGGCGTCGAAGTACAATGAAAAATTTATCTACAATAGGGAATTAATTGATAGTGGTAGTTATTAAAAAAGAGTATAAAAAAACGCCGTGTCTGATTACACGACGCTAAACAAAGGGGATGGGAGAAATTTTTCACTTCAAACAAAGGGGTATGTTTGTTATGTGATTAATTTCATGTTCATAATATAACACGCTAATATAGGTGTTTCAATATTAAAGACCCCTTATTTTGAAATTGTCACAAACTTGACATATTGTAAACGGATACAGTCATTCTAAGCTTTCATAAGTTTTTCAAAAGCATCTAATTTTTGTTCAAAGACCTCACAAGCTTGCTCAATAGGTTCTGGTGAAGTCATATCCACACCGGCATTTTTCAGAATCTCAATTGGATAATTAGAACTTCCTTTTTTCAGGAATTCATTAATATATCTTTCAACTGCAGGTTTACCCTCAGTTAAAATTTGATGACTCAAACTTTGAGCTGCACTATATCCAGTAGCATATTGATATACATAGTAATTCATATAGAAATGAGGGATTCTTGACCATTCTTTGCTAATATTGTCATCTGTTTCAACAACATCACCAAAGTATTGTTTATTCAATTTAGCATATTCATCATTCATACGTGTTGCAGTTAATGGTTCGCCTGCTTCTTCAATTTGATGAATTTTATGTTCGAATTCTGCGAACATAGTCTGACGGAATAAAGTCGCTCTGAATCTTTCAAGTTCTTGATTTAATAATAATAAACGACGTTCATCGTCTAAATGTTTATCCATATAATCACTTAGTAATGCCTCATTACAAGTTGATGCAACTTCAGCAACAAAGATTGAATAATCACTAGAATTAGATGGTTGATGTTTACGACTGAAATAACTATGTGCTGAATGACCAAATTCGTGGATAAGCGTATATAAATCAGATACAGTATCTGACCAATTTAATAAAATGAATGGATTAGTTAAATGTGCACCAGATGAGTAAGCACCTGATCGTTTACCTTTATTTTCATAAACGTCGACCCATCGATTATTCAAACCTTCTTTTACTACATCAAGGTACTCTTCACCCATAGGTTCTAACGCTTTTAACATCCATTCTTTTGCTTCTTCATAAGGCATTTCAAATTTAACGTCCTTAACCATTGGCGTATATAAATCGTACATTTTCAACTCATCAACAGCTAATAATTCTTTTCTTAGTTTCGTGTATCTGTGCAATAATGGTAAATATTTATGCACAGTTTTTACTAAATTATCATAGACTTCTTCTGGTATATGATTATTACTTAACGCACGCTCACGAGCTGTTTTATAGTTATGTGTTCGAGCATTAAAGACATTCTTCTTAACTTCCCCTGCTAATGTTGAACCTAGAGTATTATTATAAGCACCGTAAGCTTTATATAAATTATTATATGCTGATTGACGTAACTCGCGATCATCAGATTCTAAATATTTGATAAAAGTTCCTTGTGTTAATGGATGTTTTTCACCATCTTTATCTACTGCATCTTCAAATTCTAAATCTGCATTACTAAACATACCGTACACATTACTTGGTGTAGATAGTGCATCTTGAGCCTCAGTAAGTAATCTCTCTTGCTCGGCATCTAAAATGTGTGGTCGTTTTTCATTGATAAGTTTTAAATCAAATTCATAACGTTTTAAGTTGTCATTAGTTTCGATAAATGATTGAAGTTTATCTTCATCAATTTGAAGAATTTCTGGTACTAAGAAACTCCATGCGGAACTAATTTTAATTATAAGTTGATGTGCACGTGACTCGAATCCTGTATATTTATCGTTTGAAGTATCTTGGTCTTGTTTTAAATGTGCATAGACATATACTTCCTCTAGTTTAGTACCAATTTCATCTTCTAATGCAAGCGCATCATATAATGTATCAGCGTTATCTGCTAAGTGCCCTTTAAATTGCTCTTCTTTACCTAGATAACCTTCAACCTCTTTTAATGCTTCTTCAAAAGCTTCATCATTTTTAAAAATCGTTGTTAAATCCCACGTATCATTTGGATATTTACGTTCTTGCTCTTCTCTTGTTAATTGTTGACTCATATAGTAAACCTCCTATAATAACTAATGTTATAATTTTCTCATTATTCCCTATGAATTGCACGTTTTAACTATATTTAATGTAATGATTAATGAGTTCTGAGACAACACAATCCATAGAAATAGTGTTAAGGTACATCTGCCTAAATTTAAGAAAGGCTTTTAAACACTGATGTACATCACACTCTTGTTCATTAAATAATTTAAATTGTAATTGCCACTGAACTGGATGATTCTCAATATAAAGTTGATAAGGGAATATGTAGCCGAAGTTATGATAAACAGCTTCATCTGTTAATCTTAACTGGTACATTGCGCTTAACGATGGTTCAAGGACGGAATTTTTCCTTCTACATTGATTCAAGTAATAATGTATTTCAGATTTAGTTAGCTTGAAAATGTGTTGATATGACGTAGACATGATACTAATCTGATTCACTAATTCGTTGATTTCAATTACTGTTTGTTTTGCGATAAATTGTTTGCCACCAATATGCTGAATTTGACTATATAAAACAACACACTTGTTTTTTTGATTCCATGCATATAAACACCTGTTTATTGGATGTATAAAATGTGCTTGAAATGAATTGAGATATAGCCTCCCCCTATGATATCGACAATCTTGAATTAACCAAATGACTTCCATATTCAGCTGTTTAAATCCCTTTGTTCGTTCTATGATCTCTTCAATATCTATTCTAGAAAATTGAATTTCAATTACGTATTTTGAATTCACTAGTATGTCTGGGTATTGTTGAATAGTTGGACAATAAGGTTCAATTTGAACGTGATAATGCAATTGTGATAACATCTTCGCAATAAAACACTTTACAAAATAATGTTGTTCGGATTCTTGTTTTGCACAATAACATACGCTATCAACCTTATGCGCGAAATGCGGGATTTTTTTTGTGCCACACTTTAATAGTAGTTGTGAGCTACAATGCGGACAAAAATAGCTGTCCTGTTTCTTTGCACGATGTGCATATACTTGCTCGCCTTGTTGATTTATAGCGATTAACATAAATTTCACTCACCTCATCAGATTAAACGTATGAAATGGTGATTTTACTTCTCAACACAAAAAAACCGAAGCAATATTCATTGCCTCGGTAAAAACTTTCATTATTCAACTGTGTCTGGGAAATAACGTCTCACTTGAGCAGTTACATTATGACTCATAATAATCTTAGCATAATCATTTAAGTATACTTCAGTTTTATCTGTTGGATATGCAAACTCTAACATCTGACTATAACTATCGTTAATCGTTTCTTGACTGACTGATTCATCAAAGTGGATAGCATAGTAATATTTATTGTCATTCATATATAATAAATCTTCAAATTCATCAGTTGATAAATTATGGTGATATGCATAACTAATAACTTGCTCTAAATCATCAAATTTAACGATAACTGTTCTTATGTTCGGACGTTGTTTCGTTTGTTTTTGTTCAGACTTATGAGAGTGCTTTTGTTGTTGTGCTCTTTGTTCGAATAAATCTTCAATGCTCTCTTCATTTTCTAATGTATTTGCAAGTAATTCGTTAACTTGTTCTTCAAATTGCTCGTTTGCATCTTCATCAGACATATTCATAGCTTCTTCATTTTTAGATTTAGAAATCGTAACTTCCACACCTTTTTCAAAGGCATGTACTTGTATCCAAAGAGGTCCTTCAACTACGAAGTCTTCTTCTTCATTGATTTCATCCATCATTGACCAGAAGAATTCTTCGCCTCTTTTACGGTTAGTCCATAAATCTTCTCGACTGAATCCTCTAGCTTCAATATCACTATAAGTTATAAATAATTTGACTGTTGTGTCATCAACGCGTTCTATTCTCATATCATCTCACTCCTTACAGTCGATGAATAGTAACCATATTGTATTAGAACGTGGTGGAAATTACAATTTATTTGTTTGATTAAATTTAACTATTTTACGATCGTTATATATACTAACATATTCCCTTTTTGAGTTACAAAAAACAGCACTAAAATAGTGCTGTTTCATATTATTATAATCTTCAATTAAATTTTAAAATTAATCAACAAGACGTTGCGCTTCTTGTAATTGGAAAGTACGAACCTTTCTAGGTAAGAAACGTCTAATTTCATCTTCGTTATAGCCAACCTGTAAACGTTTTTCATCTAGAATAATTGGACGACGTAATAGTCCTGGATTATCTTGAATGATCGCATAAAGATCTTGTAGTGGTAAAGAATCAATGTCAACGTTTAATTTTTGGTATGTTTTAGAACGAGTAGAAATAATTTCGTCAGTACCGTCTTCAGTCATTTTTAAAATTTGTTTGATTTCATCAATTGTTAAATGTTCAGAAAAAATGTTACGCTCCGTATATGGAATGTCATGTTCTTGTAACCATGCTTTCGCTTTACGGCAAGATGTGCAACTTGGTGAAGTAAATAATGTTACCATACATCTCACTCTCCTATTGAATGAATATTATTCATTATTTTTGAATTTATTGATTAAGAAATGATAATTTATTAAGTCCTCTTAACCTTACAATGTTAGTATAACCAACTAACATTAAAATTAAATGAGAAAATCCTAATTTTTCTGAGAAATCTCAAATTTTCTAAAAACCTAAATTTAAAGGCTTAGAATTAACGTATAACTACATACTAACATAACTTACATTTTAAAGAAATACTGTTATAATTTAAATAATATGAATTATAACTAAGAAAGTAGGCATCTAATATGGAGACATTATTTTCAGGAATTCAACCTAGTGGAATACCCACAATCGGTAATTATATTGGGGCATTAAAACAATTTGCTGATGTACAAAATGATTATGATTGTTATTTTTGCATCGTCGACCAACATGCAATTACTGTGCCACAAGATAAAATCAAATTACGTAAACAAATCCGTCAACTTGCGGCTATTTATTTAGCATCTGGCATAAACCCAGAAAAGGCTACCTTATTTATACAATCTGAAGTACCAGCACACGTGCAAGCAGGTTGGATGCTCACAACAATTTCAAGTGTTGGAGAACTTGAACGTATGACTCAATATAAAGATAAAGCTCAAAAACGTACTGATGGTATTCCAGCAGGATTACTAACTTACCCACCATTAATGGCTGCAGATATTGTGATATACAATACTAATATTGTTCCAGTTGGTGAAGACCAAAAGCAACATATGGAATTAACACGTAACTTAGTCGAACGTTTTAATAGTCGCTATAATGACATTTTGGTTAAACCAGAAATTCGTATGCCTAAAGTAGGTGGTCGCGTCATGAGTTTACAAGACCCAACGAAGAAAATGAGTAAAAGTGATGATAATCAGAAAAACTTTATTTCATTACTAGACGAGCCTAATGTGGCAGCAAAGAAAATTAAAAGTGCTGTAACAGATTCAGATGGAATTATTAAATTTGATCGTGATAACAAACCAGGTATTTCAAATTTATTAACAATATACTCTAGCTTAACAAATGAATCTATTAAAGATTTAGAAGCTAAGTACGAAAATGAAGGATACGGTAAGTTCAAAACAGACTTATCAGAAATCGTCAAAGATTTCTTAATTAACTTCCAAGAAAAATATAATGAATTTTACAATTCAGATAAACTAGATGACATCCTAGATCATGGTCGCGATAAAGCTCAAAAAGCGTCATTCAAAACATTGAAAAAAATGGAACGTGCCATGGGACTGGGACGTAAAAGATAAAATAAAAAGTGAGACGAGTGTTAATTAACTCCTCTCACTTTTTTATTGATCTATATTTATTTTCTACCTTTAGGGTTAAAAGCATCTTTCAACCCTTCACCGACAAAATTAATACTTAAAATTGTAAACATAATCATTAATGCTGGCGGCATCCAAATCCACGGCTTAGAACTAATGATATCTCCTTCTTGAGCATCACTTAACATGTTTCCCCATGATGGAATTGATTTACTAATACCAAATCCTAAAAAACTCAATCCAGATTCTACTACAATCATTCCCGCAAAGGTTAAAGTAGCTTGTACAATAACCACGCTTAAAATATTAGGTAGTAAATGCTTTAAAATAATTTTGTAGGTAGGCGTACCTATTGACTTTGCAGCTAGAAAGTATTCGTTTTCTTTCTCTTGCATTACTTTTCCTCTTACTAATCTAGCAATACCTCCCCAACTTAAGATAATAATAACTGCAACTAGTATTATAGCTGAGCCATATGGATTTTTAATTTTATCGCCTAATGCTGCATTTAATACGATAGCAAAAATTAAAAACGGGAACAGCATTACGAATTCAGTGACTCTCATCAGTATCGTATCAAGTAATCCTCCAAAGAATCCTGATATAACACCGATAGCAATTCCTATAACCAACATACCAATCGTAGAAACTAAACCTATAGACAGTGACATTCTACCTGCATATAATAATCTACTAAAATTGTCCCTACCACCTGAGTCAGTCCCTAAAATATTCTGAGATGTCATATCTCCTTTTATATTTAATAAATCTTGTTGATTAATTGGTAATGGTGCTAATAGTGGCGCAATAATAGATATGATTGCTATTAGAATCAAAAAAATTAATGAAGCCATAGCAATTTTATTTTTAGCAAACTTTTGTAAGGCAATCCTTGTAGGTGAAGATGCTTTATTTATCATTGTTGAATTATTATGTCGTTTTATCATCATTTACCTCTTCTCATTCTAATTACTACGTATTCTTGGATCGACAAAATTATAAGTTATATCAGATATAAGATTTCCGAATAAACCTAAAAATGAAAAGAACAGGGTTAATGCCATCATTAATGGATAATCTTGACCTGTTACAGATTCTAAAAATAATTTACCAATACCATTAAATGAAAAAATAGTTTCAGTAATTACTGCACCACCTAAAATACTAACGATATCAGCTCCTAAAAAAGTAATAATTGGAATTAATGAGTTTCGTAAAATATGTTTATTATATATTTTATTAATAGTTAGACCTTTTGCTTTGGCAGTTAAAACGTAGTCTTTATTAGCGTTATCAATAATGTCATTTCTTAAATATTGAATATAACCCGCTGTTGATAATAAACCTAAAGTTAAAGCTGGCAAAATAGTATGATAAAGTTTACTCAAATAATATGTGAAACTACCTTCTTGAAGATTGATATTCACTGATCCCTGAAAAGGAAATATTGGAAATTGAAATGCAAAGATATAAATAGCAAATACACCGGCAATAAATGAAGGAATTGCTAGCATAACGTAATTGAATACTTGAATGGTGTAGTCCCCTAACGAGTATGCATATCTCCCTGAAATAATTCCTAGAATAAACGACAATATATATGTAATTATTAGAGATACCACGCCAAGCAATATTGTATTGGGCAAGCGTTCGATAATCAAATCCATCACGGGTCGCTTATATTTTATAGATTCTCCTAAATTACCATGTGCAACATTTCCAATCCATCTCACATATTGCGTTGGTATAGAATCATTAAGACCTAGTTTTTCTCTCTGAGCGTCAATCGCCTCTTGCTTAACATGAGGGTTATACTGTCCACTAAAAGGATCACCTGGTTGAATAATTGCTAAACTAAATACTACTATCGATATTAAAAATAATAGTGGTATCATTAACAAAAATCTTTTTAAGATAAGTTTAATCATTTAATATTCACCCTTTCAGTAAAGAAGCAAGCAACATGATGATTCGGTTTAATTTCTTCAAGTTTTGGTCTTTCCTCGCGACACTTTGCTTGTGCAATAGGACATCTAGTATGGAATGGACATCCCTTCGGTGGATTACTTGGAGAAGGTAATTCTCCTTTCAAAATAATTCTATTCCCTTTAGATTTATTAAATTGTGGGATAGAAGAAATTAAAGCTTTAGTGTATGGATGTTGAGGATTTTTATAAAGTTCAGTACTATTTGCAATTTCTACCATATGACCTAAGTACATTACGCCTATCACATCACTAATATGTTTTACTACGCTTAAATCGTGTGCAATAAATAAATAGCTTAAATTAAATTCCTTTTGAAGATCTTTCATAAGATTTAATACTTGAGATTGCACTGATACATCTAAAGCACTTACAGGTTCATCAGCCACTATAAGTTTGGGTCTTATTGCTAATGCTCTAGCAATACCTATTCTCTGTCTTTGTCCTCCGGAAAATTGATGTGCATATTTATAATAAGTATCTTCGCTCATACCTACACAATTTAATAAATACATTACCTCATCTTTTAGTTTCTTTTTATCTACTATATGATAATTTTGCAACGGTTCTCCTATTATATCTCCAACCATTTGCATTGGATTTAATGAAGCATAAGGATCTTGAAATATCATTTGAAAATTTTTACGAGCTTCTCTTAATTTTTTCCCATTTAATTGCGTAATATTAACACCATTAATTTTAATTTCACCAGATGTTATATCTTCCAATCGAACAATTGATTTACCAAGTGTCGACTTACCACATCCTGATTCTCCTACTAAACCAAATGTTTGCCCTTTTTTAATTGTAAAAGAAATATCGTCAACAGCTTTTACATATTGAGTTGGTTTGAAAATTCCTGATTTAATAGGATAATAAGTTTTTAAATTCTGTATTTCTAAGATGTTATCCATTTTTATTCCCCTCTATTTATCAAAAAGATGACAGCGAACTTGACTACCATCCCTACTTATAAGTTTTGGTTCTTGTTGATTACAGCTTTCCATTCTCACTTCACATCTATTAGCAAAGCGACATTGATTCTTATTAAATTGAGTTATACTAGGTACCATGCCATCAATCACCTCTAAATATTCTACGCTTTCATTTAATTTAGGAATGGTACGCAATAGTTTTTTGGTATACGGATGTTTAGGATGATTTAGAATTTGCTGTAAATCACCGAATTCTACAATTTGTCCAGCATACATGACGATGACTTTATCACAAAATTCTGATACCACACTAAGATCATGTGTTACTAAAATAATCGACATATTAGTTTCTTCTTGCAATTTTTTTAATAACTCAAGAATTTGTGCTTGTATCGTTACATCCAGCGCTGTAATTGGCTCATCAGCAATAAGTAATTTAGGGTTACAAGAAATTGCTATGGCAATCATAACTCTTTGTCGCATACCACCAGATAATTGGTGAGGGTAACTATTTAGAACCTCGTCCGCTCGAGCTATTCCTACTTGTTGTAATAATTCTTTAGCTAGTAAATACGCTTCCTTTTTATTTTTATTTAAATGTAAAATAATAGGTTCTATTATTTGATTCTTAATTTTAAAAACAGGATTCAATGCAGTCATTGGTTCTTGAAAAATCATTCCTATATCTTTACCTCTGATTTTTCGGTATTCACTTTCACTAGCATTTTGCAATTCTTTGCCATTAAATATAATTTGCCCTTGAGTTATTTTGGATATTTTTTCTGGCAAGAGCTTAACTATTGATTTATTTAAAATTGATTTACCACACCCTGATTCTCCTACAATCCCTAATATTTCATTACTTTTTAATTTAAAAGAAATTTGATCAATTGTAGGATACCACTCGTTTTCAATCCTAATTGATGTTTCTAGATTTTTTATTTCTAATAAATAGCTATCCATAATTTGCTCCAATCAATAAACCTCGACTAAAGTCGAGGTTCATCTTTTATTCTTTAGTTATTTGATATAAATCCTTATCTGAGCCTATTGAGATATCAACATTTCTCACTTTATCATTTACTACTGTAATAGTATCTAATTGAACAATTGGTAATGCTGGAAGAACTTCATTAGTATGTTTTTGCCATTCTAAGTAAATTTCTTTACGTTTTTTATCATTATTTCCTACTTTATTGAAATCTAACGCATCATCCAACAATTTATCAGATGTTTTATCAGTAGTACGCATTTCGTTTTGTGGTCTGTCAGTATGATATAAATCAGAAGGGTCTGGGTCTGAACCGCCAGTCCATGTTCTGAAATAAACTTCCATATCTTTAGAAGCACTAGCTAAGTCATCATTATATTTACCAAATTCAACCATTTTCACATTTGTTTTTAATCCTACTTTTTCCCAGAAATCTTTAATAGCTGCTGTTCTAGGTTCAAAGGTAGGATTTGAGCCAGCATAATGTTTTAAATTAATTTCAAATGGTTTACCATTAGGATCTTCTCTGAAGCCATCTCCATTTCTATCTTTATATCCTAATTTATCTAACATTTTTTTAGCTTTTTCAGGATCGTAACTATAGTTATTTAAGTCTTTTTGATCGGCTGCAATCCAATGGATAGATGGAACAAAGCTATTTAATTCTTTACCATAACCTTGATAAAATGCTTTAATCCATTTTTTTCTATCAATTGCATATAACATTGCTTGTCTAAGTTCTTTTTCTTTATATTTAGGACGTTCTGCACCAGTTTTATTCTTCTCTTTATCATAATCATGAGATACAAAACCAATAACAGAATAGTCTGTGCCTGGTGTTGATAATACTTTAAGTTTTCCATCTCCAGATTTTTTAGCTTCTTGAGCAATACTACCTGTAGTAGAATCAGTCATATCAATTTCGCCATTTTTCATAGCTTTCACAATTTGTGTTTGATCAATAACTTTTAAATTAATTTTGTCTAAACTTGGTTTACCTTGCCAATAATCATTAAATTTCTCTAATTGAACTGCTTCACCATGAACAACTTTTGTCACTTTATAAGGTCCAATACCAATTGGATGTTTTCTGATTTTATCTGATTTCGCTAAATCTTTAACTGCTACATCGCTTAAATATTTTTTACTTAATAATGGACCAGCAAAGAAGCCTTCAAGATAGTTCACTTTCTTCTCTTTAAAAGTAACTTCCATAGAATAGTCATTTAATTTTTTCAATCCACTAATCGTATCCGCTTTGCCTTCATGTTTTTCTTTAGCACCTTCGATGTTTTCTACGATAGGGAAATAACTACCTTGATAATCTTTGTCTGCTAAGACATTTAAAGTATAAATCCAGTCATCAATTTTAAACTCATTACCATCTTGCCATTTAATGCCTTTTTTAATTGTAAATTTAATCTTCTTACCTGGATCAATATCTTTCCAAGAAGCAATAAATGGTTTAGGTTTCATATTTTTGTCAAGCTTAATTAATGACTCATTATAATAAGCTTCGACTGCTGAATCCGAAGCATCTGAACTCAATACTGATGATAATGTTCCTGAAGGGGCAGCATTTAAACCGACATTTAATTCTCCACCCTTATGATTTGATGTTTCTGTTTTAGATAGATCTTTTGAATTTTCATCCTGTTTCCCTTTTCCACATGCACTTAATACTAATACTGCTATTAATAAAAGTATTAAATATTTACCAATAACTTTCACTAATATCAAACCTCCTGTTGTTTCTAAGATGTTTATCAATGATTTTACTACTAAAAATTTTTTTAACAACTTTATTTTAAGAATTTTCAGAAAAATATACTTTTTAAATTTTTGCTTAGATTATAAAAAACCGCAAAAAAGCCTCAGGCATCTGTTAATACCTAAGACTTTTATTTTGTTATTGCTATTTTTTCTTACCAGTTTCACGATCAATAGATTTATCCATGTATGCATGTTTTAATGAATAATCTCCACCAATCTGATGATACTCAATCCCTTTTAATTGTGGATTTCTTAACGAAGCGCCACCTTTTTGATAGATTGGTGCTACAGGTGCATCATTTAAGAAAATTTCCTCAGCTTGACGCATTGCAGCATATCTTTCATCTGGTTTTTGAAGTAAACTACTATTGGCTTTTTTCAGTAAATTATCATACTCTTTACTACTCCAATTAGTATTGTTTTGAGCATTTCCAGTTGTCATTGTGTCTAAGAATGTCATAGGGTCAGGATAATCTGGTTCCCATACAGAAAGTGACATTGAATAATTCATAGTCAATTCCGCTTGTAATCTTTGTTTAAATGGTAATTGTTTAACTTTAACCGTTACACCAGGTAAGTTGTTTTCAATTTGAGACTTAATAAATTCTGCTGAAATTTTAGAGTCTGGCGTATCTTCAGTATTAAGTGTGAATGTAAATTTATCTTTACCTAGTGCTTTCTTAGCTTTTTCTAAGTGTTTTTTAGCTTCTTTAGGATTATAAGTTAATGGTGATTTTACTGTTTCAGCATAATCTTTTCCGTCAGGTGTCTTTGCAGTACCTTTAGCTGTAAATCCATCAAAAGGCTTAGCACCTGTACCTAAAACATCGTTTACGTAATCCTCTTTATTTACTGATTGCGCAATTGCGTATCTCATATCTTTGTTTTTAAATTCCGGTTGTTGCTTCTGGTTCATTTTTAAAAATGCAGTAGAAGCTAATAATCTTTTAAATAATGCAGGACTATCTTTATACTTATCTACTTGTTCTGATGTTATACCCGCAACATCTACGGAACCTGTATCATATAAAGAAGCACCCGCTTGCGTATCTTTTAATACTTTATAATTAACTCGATCTAACTTGACATTATTTTTGTCCCAATAGTCCTTATTCTTAGTTAACATTATCTTATCTTCTACAGCCCACTTATCAATTTTAAAAGGGCCATTATATACAGTTTTATCAGCGGTTGTACCATAAGATTTGCCATATTTTTTTACTACTTTTTCATTTTGTGGCATGAAAGTACCAAATGCCAGCATTTGTTGGAAATAAGGAATAGGCTTTGTTAATTCAACTTGTAATGTATAGTCGTCTAATGCTTTTACTCCTAAGTCTTTTGGTTTCTTACCATTTTTATTCAAGTTAATATCTTCTGCATTTTTTATATCGTACATTATGTATGCATATTCTGATGCATTCGCTGGATCTACAGCTTTACGCCATGCGAATACAAAATCATTTGCAGTTACAGGATCACCATTTGACCATTTCGCATCTTTACGTAGTTTAATTGTCCATGTTTTATCACCATTTGATTTTTTAGGTTTTCCTTTAGCAACGCCTGGCACAGCTTCATCTTTACCATTAAGGGAGTATAAACCTTCAAATACTTGATTATATATAGTAAATGAGACTGTATCTGTCGCTAATGTTGAATCAAGTGTATTTATATCCGAAGATGTGGCAACTCGATATGTTTGACCGCTATCATCATATAAACCTCCACCTTTACCACATGCACTTAATAGTAAAGTTGTTACAATTAATCCTAAAATTACTTTAAAGTTAATTTTTTTCATAACTATTATCCCCCTTTCCCAGTCTCAAACGCTTTGCGTCAGATGTTGTTCTTTTAATTGAGCAGCTTCTTCATCAGTGACAAACACATAATGACCTGGTCTTATTTCCTGAAGTTTTCGCTCATAATTTTTAGATTCATCTTCTTGATATGCTACACGTTTACGTGTTCTCTCACTATCTGGGTCAGGTTGAGGAATCGCTGATAATAATGATTTCGTATAATCATGTAATGGATGATAATAAATTTCGTCAGCTGAACCTAATTCAACAATTTTTCCGAAGTGCATCACTGCGATACGATCTGAAATATATTTAACCATTGATAAGTCATGCGCGATAAATAAGAAAGTAATACCTCTCTCTTTTTGTAATTTCAACATTAGGTTTACTACCTGAGCTTGTATTGATACGTCTAGAGCTGAAATAGGCTCATCTGCAATAATAAATTCCGGTTCCACTGCTAGTGCACGTGCGATACCGATACGTTGACGTTGCCCACCAGAAAATTCATGTGGATATCTATTCGCATGTTCTTTGCTTAAACCGACTGTTTCAAGTAAGTCATAGACACGACGTTTTCGATCTTTTTTACTGTTTGCTAATTTATGAATATCAATTCCCTCTGCAACGATATCCATTACTTTCAATCTAGGATTTAATGAAGCATATGGATCTTGGAAAATCATTTGAATCTTTTTATTAAACTTTAATAAATCTTTACGCTTTGAAATTTTTTGAATATCTTGTCCTTCATATAAAATTTCTCCACTTGTAATATCATTTAGTTTAATAATTGCTTTACCTGTAGTCGATTTACCACATCCTGACTCTCCAACTAACCCTAATGTTTCCCCTTTATAGATATCAAAAGATATGTCCTCAATGGCTCTTACTTCATTACGTTTACCTTCATTAAAATATTGTTTTAAATTTTTAATTTCTAATAATACTTCATTATTTTTATCCATCGAACGACACCCTTTCTACTTGACGTGGTTTGTCGTAATTATTCGGCATTTGACGCTGTCTTTTTACTACCATTTCTGGTGGTTTTACTTTAGGAGCTCTCTCATCTAATAACCATGATTTAACAAAATGTGTTGGTGACACTTTGAACCATGGTGGCTCTTGTTTAAAATCAATATCTAAAGCATATTGACTTCTACGTGCGAATGCATCTCCTTTAGGAGGATGAAGTAAGTCAGGTGGTGTTCCAGGAATAGCAATTAATTCTGTATCATTACTAGTAGTTAAATCAGGCATTGATGATAATAATCCCCATGTATAAGGATGCTTAGGGTCATAGAAGATTTCATCTACATCTCCTGTTTCTATCATTTGACCTCCGTACATAACAGCTACTCTATCTGCAATATTTGCCACAACACCTAAATCATGGGTAATAAATATAATTGATGTATCAATCTTTTTCTGCAAATCTTTCATTAAATCTAAAATTTGAGCTTGCATTGTTACATCCAATGCTGTGGTTGGCTCATCTGCAATCAATACTTTAGGTTCACAAGCTAAAGCTGTTGCGATAACAATTCTTTGTCTTTGTCCACCAGAAAACTGATGTGGAAAAGCTTTAAAACGTTTCTCTGCATTTGGTAAGCCTACTAAATTTAATATTTCTAAAGCACGTTTTTTTGCTTCAGATTTACTATAATTTTTATGTTTAATAAGTGGCTCCATTACCTGTTTACCAATTTGCATCGTTGGATTAAGTGATGTCATAGGATCTTGGAATATCATTGAAATGTCTTTTCCACGTAATTTGATTAATTCACTTTCCGATTTAGTAGCTAAATCTTCTCCCAAAAAATCGATTTTACCTTTTTTTATTCTTCCAACATCGCCTTGGAATAACTTTGTAATTGCTTTAGTGGTTACTGATTTTCCAGAACCAGACTCTCCTACTATTGCTAACGTTTCACCTTTGTTCAAATAAAAATCTACGCCTCTAACTGCTTGCACTTCCCCTGCCGTAATGTCAAAGGAAACATGCAAGTCGTTTACTTCCAAAACTCTTTCTGACATACCCTTTGCCTCCTTTTTTATTTACGCATTTTAGGGTCAAATGCATCGCGTAAACCATCGCTAAATAAGTAAAAGAATAAGATCAGCAAACTCAATACTGTTGCTGGAATAAATAATTCATGAGGATGAATTAATAACATTGCACGACCATCATTTACTAAAGAACCTAGTGATGTTTGTGGTGCTGGTACACCTATACCAATGAAACTTAAGAAAGCTTCAAAGAAAATGGCACTTGGCACGGTAAACATTGAAGTTACTACAATTGCACCTAATGTATTTGGCAAGATATGTTTAAAAATCAAATTGAACTTAGATGCGCCCAATGTTCTTGAAGCCATTACAAATTCTTGGTTTTTTAATTTTAAGAATTCACCACGAACAACCCTACTCATTCCTAACCAACCTGTGATTGACATGGCTAAAATAATCGTCCATATTGATGGTTCAAATATAAGAACAAATAAGATAACGACAATTAGGTTTGGAATTGAAGCAATGATTTCTAAAATACGTTGCATGATATTATCAATCCGACCACCAAAGAAACCTGATATCGCCCCATAAACAACTCCTATAAAGATATCTAATACAGCAGCCACTATACCGATAAACAATGAAATTTGAGCACCAGTCCATGTGCGTGTCCATAAATCTCTTCCTAGTTGGTCAGTACCAAACCAGAAATTTTCTTTAACTCCTGCGTCTTTATAAGCGTTTGTTCCATCTGAGCCTGTTCCATCAAACGGAAGGAAAGGTACCTTATCCAGTACTGGTATCTTAGCCGGTAAATTTCGTCTTGTAACATCTTGTTCAGCATAGTCATGGTCACTTAATAAAGGACCGATAAAAGCCAAAATAACAATTAAAACCAAACCTATTAAACCCAAAATGGCTAACTTATTTCCTTTTAATTGAGTCCATGCATCCTGCCAGAAATTTTTACTTTCTCGCTGCATTTCTGGCTCTCTATTTAAATCTAAATCTCTCATTACGAAATCAGAAGATGCAATGCCTTCAGAGGTATGTGTCATAGCAGCATTTGAATGATCATCAAAAGGTTTCTCAAATTTTTCATTTCCCATTATTTCTTACCTCCCTGCACACGTATTCTCGGATCAATGATTCCGTAAAGAATATCAACGATGAAGATTGAAACAATAAATAAAGTACTAAATAAGATGGTTGTAGCCATAATAACTGAGAAGTCATTGGTTGTAATCGATCTTACGAATTGATCCCCTAATCCTGGAACACCAAAGATATTCTCTATTGTTAACGTACCAGTTAGAATACCCGCTAACATTGGTACAATAATTGTAATAATTGGTATAAGTGCATTTCTTAATGCATGTCCAAATAGTACACGCATGGATGAATTCCCTTTTGCTCTTGCTAATAATATGTAATCAGAACTTAAAACTTCTATCATTTCAGCACGAATGTATCTTGCTACAGTTGCCATCACACCTGCGGATAATGCAAGTGAAGGTAATACTGCTGTTGAAATACCTTCCCATCCTGCTACTGGGAACCATCTTAATCTAACCGCAAAAACATATTGTAATAGTACGGCTAACACGAAAGATGGCACAGATACAGCAATAACTGAAATCACAGTAGTTGTATAGTCAACCCACGTATTTTGCTTAGTTGCAGCAGCAATACCAAGGATTAGACCTAAAAATACACCAATAATCATGGCGATAATACCCATTTCCATTGATGGAATCAATCTCGGTTTAATTAGCTCCCATACCGGTTGATTATGATACTGGAATGAATACCCAAAGTCTCCAGTTACGACATTCTTTAAATAATGAAGATATTGAATGGCAACCGGATCATTTAATCCATACTTTTCATTAAGGATTGCTTTTTGTTCGGCACCTAATTTTGCATCATTAAATGGTGACCCTGGCATCATTTTCATTAAGAAAAATGTAATCGTAATAATGATAAATAGCGACAAAAACATGTACCCCAAACGTTTTAAAACATATCGCGTCATTACTCCGCCCCCTTTAAATTTTCAAAATTAACATTCCCTTCGAAATTTTCAGAAATATTTAGTAATATTATATATACAATTTTCATATAATTGCAATATAATTTTAACAATATTTAAAAATTGAGTTGTAAAATAAAAGTTCTTTTTACTGTCATTTGTATTTTAATTACAGGTTTTAGATTTAAGATATTATTATTTATACTAATAAGATAAAATGGTATTAAGTTTCATCTGGGGGGCTCGTAATGAAAAATAAAAAAAGTTGGGTTGTGTGGTCAATGATTACGCCTCTACTCTCTTTAATAATATGGTTAATCATTAGTAACCAATCACTCATTTCATACATTAATATTTTGTTTTATATATCTTTATCCATATTTATATGCATTTTTTTCATTTTATTAGTTCAAGAGGGCATTTTTGATGCAACGAGCTATGGTTTTAGAAGAATAAGATATCAACTATCGTCTCGTTCAAAAAAGAGAACAATGGCGGATGATGAATTTTTAAATCCTCAACAAGTTAAAAAGGAACATTATTTTATATCTACATGGATTGCTCCAGCTTTAATATGTAATATTGCATACTTTGTGATGACAATAATAATTTCATTTCTACTTTAAATCATTCTACATACAAAAAATAGACCAAGGACATTATCAATTAGTGTCCTTGATCTAATATCATTTTCAAAATTAATCTTCAAATTTCTTAAATACTAATACTGCATTATGACCACCAAAGCCTAGACTGTTACTCATTGCATAAGTAATTTCTAAATCTTGCGCTTCATTTGGAACGATGTCTAGATCACATTCAGGATCTGGTGTATTCGCATGAATAGTTGGTGCGACTTTAGAGTCACGAATAGATAATGCTGAGAAGATAGCCTCTAAACCACCAGTAGCACCTAATAAATGACCAGTCATTGATTTAGTAGAGCTAACTTTTAGTTGATTAGCAGCATCTCCAAAGGTATTCTTGATCGCTCTGATTTCATACATATCACCTACAGGTGTACTCGTGCCATGTGCATTAAGATATTGAACATCTTTTGCTTCAATACCTGCATCATCAAGTGCTGCTTGCATTGCACGTGAACCACCTTCACCTTCAGGAGCGGGAGCTGTAATATGATATGCATCTCCAGTTGAACCATAACCAACTATTTCAGCATAGATTTGAGCACCACGCGCTTGTGCCGATTCTAATGATTCAATCACTAAAATACCAGCACCTTCACCCATAACAAAGCCATCTCGACCTTCTTGGAATGGACGACAAGCTGTTTCTTTATCATCATTTGTAGATAAGGCACGACTAGCACTGAATCCTGCAAGTGCCATGTGTGTAATTGGTGCTTCTGTACCACCTGTTATCATCGCATCTGCATCGCCGCGTTGTATAATTTTAAATGCTTCACCAATTGAGTTTGTACCAGTTGCACATGCTGTAACTGTAGAACCATTTGGCCCTTTTGCACCTAAATCAATTGATACTTGGCCAGTTGCCATATCAGGAATTAACATAGGTACGAAGAATGGACTTACTCTTCTTGGACCCTTATTTTGAAGTGTAGTATGTGCTGTTTCAAACGTTTCCATACCACCAATTCCTGAACCAATCCATACACCTATGCGATTAGCAGTTTCATCATTGATTTCCAATTTAGCATCTTCAACTGCTTGACGTGCTGCAACTACCGCATATTGTGTAAAACGATCCATACGTCGAGCTTCTTTCTTTTCAATATGGTCTTCAATATTAAAATTTTTAAGTTCACCTGCTAAATGAACATTATAATCTTCTGTATCTATTCTAGTAATAGTATCGATTCCATTAACACCTTTCAAGGCATTTTCCCAACTTGTCTGGGCATCATTGCCAATAGGTGATAATGCACCCATACCAGTAATTACAACTCGTTTATTCTCAGTCATACATTATATCCTCCTATTTACCCCATTTGATAACCATAGCGCCCCATGTTAGGCCACCACCAAAACCTACTAATACTAGTGTGTCATCATCTTTAATTCTTCCATTTTCTAATTCTTGTGAAATACTTAAAGGTATTGAGGCAGCAGATGTGTTACCAAAGCGATTTACAGATACACTCATCTTTTCTCTCTCTATACCTAGTCTTTCTCGAGCTGATTCCATAATTCTAATGTTTGCTTGGTGAGGTATAAACATATCAATATCGTCTGATTGTAGACCAGCTTTATCAACCACTCTTGTTGATGCTTCACCCATAATTCTTACCGCAAACTTGAATACTTCTCGTCCGTTCATTACTAGTTTACCAGTATCTTTGTTTAAGTATAAGTATTTTCCACCGTTACCATCAGATCCCATTTCATAACTAATGATACCTCGTCCTTCTGAAACTTCTCCAATAACTACTGCACCAGCACCATCACCAAAAAGGACTGCTGTTGAACGATCTGTTAAATCAGTAATCTTAGATAATTTGTCTGCACCAACTACTAGGATATTTTTATAATCACCTGATTGAACATATTGTTTTGCTGTAATCATAGAATACATAAATCCAGAACATGCAGCTAATTGATCCATTGTTGGTACTTTACGTGTTCCCAATTTTTCTTGCAACATATTGGCAACCGATGGGAATGGCATATCTCCAGTAGCAGTTGCAACAATAATCATATCTATATCAGCAGGTGTGATTCCTGCATCTTCAATCGCTTTTTTACTAGCTTCGAATGCTAAGTCAGATGTATCTTGATCTTCACTAGCCCAGCGTCTCTCTTTAATTCCAGTCATTTTAGAAATCCATTCATCTGAAGTTTCTAAAAAACTTTCGAAATAAGCGTTATCAACGACTTTCTCTGGCGCATATGCACCAAATCCTTTTATACCTACGTTCATGAACGTACACCTTCTTACTTCATTTTTTAATACCAGGTATTAATTTAACACATTTTTTTACCACTACTCAAGTAGTTACCCTTTCACAAACAGAGATTTCATTAAATAAATTTGATTACAAATTTTTATCAGTTAACTGCTATCTCTATACAAATAGATTACTTTACTTTAGAATGAAAGTATATAAATAATGGAGGTCATCGGTATGAAATACCTCGTAACTTTAATTTGGGCAGTCATCTTATTACAAATGGTTAACTTTGTATTAAATAGTTTAAATGGCGGTGGAACATTAAACTTTATCACGCCAATAGTTCTAGCAGTTATCTTTACAATTGTAATTGCTATTCTAGCTGCCATGATTAAACCAGATGATTTTACCCGTTCAGGTAACAGATAGTCTTATTACTATATAATAATACAATACGTTAAAAACGCTTGGAATTTGAATTTAAAACTCAAATTTCAAGTGTTTTTCTATATTAAACTAGATATAGATGAACCCTTAACATTATAGTGATACATTACAACCTTCAATTCTTTGAAAAAGTCTTTGAAGGGAGGAATTACTTATTCTTACTAATCTTTAATTTAAGTTATAACTAGGGCAAGTGAATGCAACAATACACTGAACTGCATTTAAAAACAAAAAAACCCAGAAAGTGCTTATCACACTCCCTAGGTTTACCTAAACATTCATTATTCATTTTCAGGCTTTTGTACATCAAATGTTAATTCATGATCATCATTTATATCAACTTTTACCACAGTACCTTCAGGCATGCTTTCTTTAATCATCATACGTGCTAATGGTGTTTCAATTTGACGTTGAACAAAACGTTTCAATGGTCTTGCACCAAATTGTGGTTCGTATGCTTCTTCTACTAACCATTTCTTCGCGTCATCAGACACATCAATTGAAATACGTTGATCCATTAAACGTATATTTAATTGAGTTAAGATTTTATCGACAATCATACTCATATCATTAATAGATAATGGTTTAAATAATACTATATCATCCATACGGTTTAAGATTTCTGGTTTAAAGAATGCATGTAAGCTATCCATTACAGCTTTTTCAGTGTCTTCAGTAATGTCACCAGTATCTTTAACATTCTCAAGTAATACTTGTGAACCGATGTTACTTGTCATAATAATGATAGTGTTTTTAAAGTCAACACTGCGTCCTTTAGAATCAGTTAAACGACCTTCATCTAATATTTGAAGTAAAACGTTGAATACATCACTATGTGCTTTTTCAACTTCATCTAATAAAATGACTGAATATGGATTACGTCTAACCGCTTCTGTTAATTGTCCTCCTTCATCATGACCTACATAACCTGGAGGAGCACCAATCAATCTAGAAACTGAATGTTTCTCCATATACTCACTCATGTCGATTCGAATCATGTGTTTCTCAGAATCAAACAATGATGCAGCTAATGATTTTGCTAATTCAGTTTTACCTACACCAGTTGGTCCTAAGAATAAGAAACTACCAATCGGTCTATTAGGATCTTTAATACCTGCACGTGCTCTTACAACAGCATCAGATACTAAGTCTACTGCTTTATCTTGACCCACAACACGTTCGTGTAAGATATCACTTAGGTTCAATAATTTCTCTCTTTCAGTTTCAACTAATTTTGATACTGGAATACCAGTCCATTGACTTACGATGTCTCCAATTTCTTCATCAGAAACAACTTCACGAATCATACGTTCGCTGTCACCTTGTTCATCTTGATAAGCTTCTTCAAATTCTTTTAATTCTTTTTCTAATTGAGGTATTGTACCATACTGTAATTCTGCTGCTTTTTCTAGATTCCCCTCAGTTTGTGCATCTTCTAGAGCTTGACGACTGCGATCTAATTCAGCACGTTTTTCTTGTACTTTCGCAATTTTTTCTTTCTCTTGTTCAACACGAGATTGTAAGGAAGCTTGTTTTTCTTTTTCATTTGAAAGTTCTTCTTGTAATTCTTCTAAACGATGTTTACTTGCGTTGTCAGATTCATTTTTCAAAGCACTTTCTTCAATTTCTAATTGCATAACACGACGATTAACTTGATCTAATTCAGTTGGATTTGAACCCATTTCTGTTCGAATTGTTGCACATGCTTGGTCAACTAAATCGATTGCTTTGTCAGGTAAAAATCTATCAGTAATATATCGATCTGATAATTCAGCTGCTGCAACTAAAGCACGGTCTTGAATACGTACACCATGATAAACTTCATAGCGTTCTTTTAATCCACGTAAAATTGAAATTGTATCTTCTACATCTGGTTCACTTACGCCTACTTTTTGGAAACGACGTTCTAATGCAGAATCTTTCTCAATATATTCTCTATATTCATTTAAAGTAGTTGCACCAATACAATGCAATTCGCCACGCGCTAACATCGGTTTCAACATGTTACCAGCATCCATTGCACCATCTGTTTTACCTGCACCAACTAGCATATGAATTTCATCAATGAATAAAATAATGCGTCCATCTGACTCTTTTACTTCTTTAAGTACTGCTTTAAGTCGCTCTTCAAATTCACCTCTAAATTTTGCACCAGCAACCAATGCGCTTAAATCTAATTCAAAAATTGTTTTATCGAGTAATGATTCAGGCACATCTTTTCGTACAATTCGTTGCGCTAAACCTTCAACAATTGCAGTTTTACCTACACCAGGTTCCCCGATTAATACTGGATTGTTTTTAGTTTTACGACTTAAGATTCGAATTGTGTTACGAATTTCTTCATCCCTGCCAATAACAGGGTCCATTTTACCTTGACGTACTTCTTCTACTAAGTCACGACCATATTTTTCTAAAGCTTCATAATTTACTTCTGGATTTTGTGAAGTCACATGATTTCCCCCTCTTACTTTAGTTATTATTTCTTTCACAACTTCTTCTTTATTTCCAACAAATTGTTTAGTAGTATCATCAATATCCATCGCAGCACGAAGGACGTGTTCCATTGAAATATATTCATCTTCATATTCTTTCATATATGATTCAGCTTTATTTAATAAATCATTTGCTTTAGATCCTATATACTGTCCATATTGAATATTATCTCCTTGTACAGAAGGATAATCTTTCAATTTATTTGTATACGCTTGATTTAATTCATCTGTATCTATATTTGCTCGTTCTAATATGCTTTTAAATAAACTATCAGTTTCTTCTAAAGTTCCTTTTAATATAGCTTCAATTTCAATATTTTGTAATTCGTTTTCTTTACTCAATTCAACGGCTTTTTGTAATGCACCTTGAATTGCATATGTCATTTGATTAATATCCAAATTTGTTCACCCCTATATATTTGATAAGAGCAAGGTCAATTATCTCATTTTTTGACTTTGACTTTCTTTGACCTTAATTACATTATAGACTCTCTTACATGATTACGCAACACTTACACTCAACTTTTACAAATTTCTCAGACTGCCTGGTCAAGCTAGTTTGACGCAATTAGTAAGTCTCTTTCATTACTTGTTTTATCACACTTTTTTCTGTTATAAACATCAAATATACGTTAAAACATCAAATAAAATAAACCAGTTCAATGATTTAAAATCACTAAACTGGTTTAGAATGAATTATTTGTTTTTTGAATTTTTCTTTATAGCTTTGATTATTTCATCTGATAAAGCTTTTACACCACTATTTTCAAGATGCACACCATCTGGTGCAAAATATTCAGAATGTCCTGCAGAACGTTGGTACCAATCCACTAAAGTTACATTCTTATGCTTCTTAGCAGCATTAGCTAGTTGTTTATTAACATTATCTTGCCAATCTCGAGGAACTCGTGTATTAACAAGGTAAATTTGTGCTTTACCAAACTTATTAATTAATTGATTTAATTCTTCCTCTGTAAAATCACCATTTGTACCTAGTTCTAAAACTACTTTATCTGATGGTTTATTATAATTTGAATAATTGCCTGCTATTGACAACGCTTCTTGTAGGTGACGACCAACTTTACCATCAATGGTTGCTTTAGGTACTTGAGATTTAAATTCTTCTCCAATATCTACCATCACTGAGTCTCCAATAAGTAATGGACTAATATTAGTATAAACTTGTTTTTTACTTTTACTATTACTACTTGAGCCATCGATTTTTATATTTTCCCCAGGCATCATTCTTACTAAATATTTATCTTGATCACTCGTGTTGAATGAATTTGCTTTGTTTTCAATTTCATCTTTTCCAAAACGATCGAAGACACCTAAGAATAACAATACTATCGGTATCATAGCAATAATTGACACTATTGTTCTAATAAATTTAGGTCGTTTTAAATAATTGAATGAAAATGCCTTTAAACCTTCTCGTCTAAATGGTGTTTCAATATAACGATATGATAACTCAGCAAATAAAACTGTAAGTATGATATCAACAAAGTACACATAAATAGGAAGTTGCCCATCAACAAAATGAATGTGTATAAAACTTATGACAGGAAAATGCCATAAATATAAACTATAAGAGCGTTTACCTATATAAACAAATATACGATGACCTAAGACCTTTGCTAGGATACTAGAAGGGTGTACGACACTAGCAATAATAAATAATGTCATACCTGAGATAAGATAAAATCCACCATTATAAATCCATGCACTAGTATCTTTCACTGTAAAGAATAAGAAGATAAGTATTATTAGACCTAAGATGCCTATACCATCAATAGAACGTTGCAATACTTTTGGTGGATTGACTTTTAATTTAAACGGTGGCCATACAAATGCTAATATCACACCCAATAATAACGTTTGCAAGCGAGTATCTGTCCCAAAATAAACTCTTGAATACCCAACATTGGGTTGTGAAATAATGACCATCGCTAATAAAGACACTAGAGAAATAATCCATAATATCAAAGTAACATTGCGATATTTTTTAATCGTTAAGAGTAAAATGACTAACACAAATGGGAAGAACAAATAGAACTGTTCTTCTATTGCAAGTGACCACAAGTGTTTTAATGGCATAAATGAAAATTGTTCGAAGTAGTTAACATCTTTGGCAATATACCACCAATTCGACACATAGAATAATGCAGCGATAATATCATGTTTAACTCGAACGATTTGTTGTGGTTCAAATATTAATGTAGCAATTCCAACGACGATTAATAGCGCAACAACTGCTGGAAGCAACCTTTTAACTCGTCGAATCCAGAATTGTTTAAGGCTAATAATACCTCGTTCCTCGTATTCCTTTAAAAGTAAACTTGTGATTAAATATCCAGAAATAACGAAGAAAGTATCTACACCTATGAAACCACCTGTAAGCCATTTCCTGTTTAAATGGTATATGATAATACCTAAGACAGCAATTGCTCTTAGTCCATCTAAACCAGGCATGTAACGCATTTTAGTCTTACGTTGTTTCCCTTTTTCAAAATCTTGTTTCATTGTTCACATTCTTTCCCTATTAAATAATAAATTTTAATAAATTCATTAATTACTAAAGCACTGAAAATCAGGATAAAACGAAAGCCGATGATCAACAACATGAAAAAATACGATTTAAGTTAATATTCTTTTATATTTTAATGTATATGATTGAATCGAGTTTTATACTTAGATGTCTGAGCTTGAACTATAATAATATTTTATAAAATTTGACGCATTTATTATTATTTTTCATAAATGCAAGTACAATTTAAATTATTTTATATTGTAATTCTTATGTATTGTAGTATAACGCTTAAACAAATTCAATTTATATTACAATTATGTCATTTATTAACTTAACTTTGTCACTAAAAGCATTGAAAATGAACATTTAAATTGTTTCTATTACAAATAAAAAAACAATAGTACATCCTAATCGTGTACTATTGTTTAAAAGCGATTAATTAGCCAACGCCTAATGCAATTTTAGCGTATCTTGACATCATATCTTTGTTCCAAGGTGGATTCCAAACAATATTAACTTCTGTGTCTTGTATTTCTGGAATCTCAGCTAATACTGTTTTAATTTGTTCGATAATTTGTGGCCCAAGTGGGCAACCCATTGATGTTAAAGTCATTTCAACTGTACATAAACCATCATCATCAACATTCACTTTATATACTAAACCTAAATTAACGATATCAATACCTAATTCAGGGTCAATAACCATTTCAAGTGCACCTAGGATACTGTCTTTTAATGCCTCTTCCATTAGTATCACCTCTCATTATTTATCTTTACACTAATATATCAAATATCCGACAAAACGCCAATAAAATGCTATGATACAATTAAGCGATTAAAGACGTTATAATAACATTATAAAGTTGATTTATGTATCAATTTTAAAAACATTTAATATGAAATGTTAATGTATTTTATTCTATAGATATGTAGCTTAAGGAGAAATATATGAAACCTTATTTAATTTGTTTAGACTTAGATGGGACATTATTAAATGATAATAAAGAAATTAGCGACTATACTAAGCAAGTACTTACAACATTAAAAAAGCAAGGTCATCGCATTATGATTGCGACTGGAAGACCATACCGTGCAAGCCAAATTTATTATCATGAATTAAACATGGACACACCTATTGTAAACTTCAATGGGGCTTATGTTCATCATCCTAAATCAGATGATTTTAAAACGACACACGAGGTTCTAGATGTGGACCTCGCTAGAAACATGATCGAAACACTTCAAAAAGCCAAAGTTACAAATATTATTGCTGAGGTTCGCGATCACGTGTTTATTAATAATCATGACCCTAGATTATTTGAGGGTTTTTCAATGGGTAATCCTAAAATTGAAACAGGTAATTTATTAGAAGAATTAGATGAAGCACCAACGTCGTTATTAGTAGAAGCAGAGGAGATTTACATACCTAGAATCAAGCAAATGTTGACGCGTTTCTATGCAGAGAATATTGAGCACAGACGTTGGGGCGCGCCATTCCCAGTAATCGAAATCGTTAAACGCGGGATTAGTAAAGCGCGTGGGATTGATCAAGTCAAAGACTATTTAGGAATTGAACCTTCACATATTATAGCCTTCGGAGACGAGGATAATGATATTGAAATGATTAAATATGCTAAATATGGTATCGCAATGGACAATGGTCTAGATGAATTAAAACATATTGCAAACCATATTACTTATTCAAATAATGATGATGGTATCGGCCGTTATTTAAATGATTTCTTTAAATTAAATATACCTTATAAAGGTTAAACAACAATTCTTAAGTGAGACAAATGTATACTTTTATAATGTCTCACTTTTTTAATATATTTTTTCTGGAGGAATGTATGATGCGTAAAATAATTGTAGTCGGTGCTGTCGCCGGTGGTGCGACCTGTGCTAGCCAAATACGACGTTTAGATAAAGACAGTGAAATTACTATTTTTGAAAAAGACCGCGACATGAGTTTCGCAAATTGTGGACTACCCTACTTTATAGGTAACATTGTTAATGAACGTAAAGATGTTTTACCAATTACGCCAGACGTGTTTAAAGAAAAGAAAAATATTACAGTTAAAACGTATCATGAAGTAATTGCTATTAATGACAAAGATCAAACAGTGACGGTAGTAAATCGTCAAACGAATGAAAAATTTAAAGCGAGTTATGACGAATTAATATTAAGTCCTGGTGCAGGTGCTAATTCTTTAGGATTTGATAGTGATTACATATTCACTTTACGCAATATGGAGGATACTGATGCCATCGATCGATTTATAGATCAACATCAGGCTAAGAAAGCATTAGTAGTAGGAGCAGGTTATATTTCATTAGAAGTCTTGGAGAATTTATATGCTAGAGGATTAGATGTTACTCTAATTCACCGCTCTGATAAAATTAACAAGTTGATGGACCAAGATATGAATCAAGTTATCTTTGACGAGTTAGATTCGCGACACATACCTTATCGATTAAATGAGGAAATTGTAAGTGTTAAAGATCATTTAGTTACTTTTAAATCAGGCATTCAAGAAGACTTCGATATTATTATTGAAGGCGTTGGCACACATCCAAACTCGAAATTTATCGAGTCATCTAACGTAGAATTAGATGATAAGGGCTTCGTTAAAGTTAACGATAAGTTTGAAACAAACATCCCAAATATTTATGCTTTGGGTGATGTGATTACCTCTTCGTACCGTCATGTAAATCTAGCCGCACAAGTTCCATTAGCTTGGGGAGCACATCGTGGCGCAAGCGTCATTGCAGAACAACTAGCTGGTAATAAAAATATCATTTTCAAAGGTTTTTTAGGTACCAATATCGTTAAATTTTTCGACTATACATTAGCAAGCGTCGGCATCAAAGTCGAAGAATTAACGCATTTTGATTATCAAATGGTTGAATTAAATTCTGGCACTCATGCAGGTTATTACCCTGGAAATACTAATGTCCACTTACGCGTTTACTTTGACACAAATAATCGTCATCTTTTACGTGCTGCCGCAGTAGGTAAAACAGGTGTTGATAAGCGTATTGACGTATTATCAATGGCAATGATGAGCGAATTAACCATTGATGAATTAACTGAATTCGAAGTGGCATACGCGCCACCATATAGTCATCCAAAAGATTTAGTTAATATGATTGGTTACAAAGCTAGAGATTTATAAAAGATAGCCCTTAAATGATTACTGCAAATTCAATCATTTAAGGGCTATCCCTATATCATCAATAATTTAAATTTTTAACTAATTCCAAAAAGACTACTAATTGGACCCCATGGTAGGATAATACCTAACGCCATAGTAATAATTATTAAAATAATTGTTGCCCAGAATAAACCATGACTTGCTTCGTGTTTCTTGCGTTTCGCAATAGATACTTCCATTAGTGCAACTACCGCTATACCACAAAGCATCTTCAATGTTAACAACATATGGTTGCCTCCACCACCATGGCTAGCAGCCATGAATTCTTGAATTAACAACCAGAACCCTGAGAATAAAGTGAGTAACATAAAGACTCTTAATGCCATTTGTAAAGGTTTAAACATAGGTGTAGGACCTTGTGATTTTGAAATATGTAAAAATGCAATTACATATAAAATAATTGTCAACACCCAACTTGCAATATGCATATGTAACAAGACCGAATTCCCCCAATACTATTTATTACCTTTTTACTTACCTATCATATCACATAAACACTTGAACGTATTGTTAAACGATATAAGAGACGGATATGAAACTAAAATAATGGTTTTGTAGAATTTCTATGTGAAATTCTCTCTGCTGGAGCCCCAACCCCAGCTTGCTTTGCTTGTGGAATTTCCATGTGAAATTCTCTTTGCTAGGGCCCCTGAATTAAAACGCTTGTAACAAGTGCGCTTTTAATTCTGACAACTATTGGCAATATACAATTAGAGCCTGGGACATTGATTTATGTCCCAGGCTCACCTGCATTTACTGATTAGAATTAAGAAATACTTATAATATAAAATGTCTCAATTCAATCATTTATTATGAACTAATTATGATAGACAATCCTTATAGCGTTTTTGAACTATTAATTAATCTTTAGCAATATAAGTAGTTAATGTACCAATATTATCAATAGTAACTTTGACTTCATCACCAGGTTGTAAGAATTGAGGTGGTTGTAAACCTGCACCTACACCAGCTGGTGTACCAGTAGCAATGATATCTCCTGGATGTAATGCTACATATTTAGAAATTTCTTCAATTAAATCATCAATTTTATTAATCATTTGACTTGTATTACCATCTTGACGAATATCATTATTAATTTTAGTTACGATATTAACATTTTCAGGTGTTGGTAACTCATCCTTAGTTACAATATAAGGTCCCATTGGGCAACCACCTGTCAAACTTTTAGATAGAAATGCCTGATCTTGTTCATTTTGCGCCTTACGATCAGTAATATCATTAATAATTGTATATCCGTAGATGTAGTCTAGTGCTAATGCTTTCGGAATTTTTTCTCCAGATTTACCGATTACGATACCTAATTCACCTTCGTAATCTAATTGATCAGTGATATCTTTATGATTTGGAATTGTTGATTCATCACCTGTTAATGATGATGCTGCTTTGGTAAATACGTATAATCGTTGTACCTCATGATTTAATTCACTTGCGTGATCTTGGTAATTACGACCGAATGCAATAACATTATTTGGTGGTGTAACTGGTGGTAAGAATTCAATGTCATTAAAGGCGATTTTGAATTCATCTGCTTTACCACTATCTTCAGCCGCTACAACTGCTTTACGTACTTGTTCTTGGAAATCTAATGTTTGGTTTTGTTGTAATCCCTCTAATAATGTTTGAGGGTGGAAGTCACCTTCTCCAAATTCCGCAAATACCTTTTTAAGATCCCAAACTGCGTCTTCACGCTTAACTTTTACGCCGTAAGATTCAGCGTCTTTATAATTGAATGATAGAAATTTCATTCAGTATCAACTCCTCATCTATATCTTAATACATATTATAACTTTAATCTTTGCTAAACCACAAATATATATGTCTGAAATTTTAGATATTTAATACACACTTCATTCCTTGGATTAAAAATCTGTTAAACATCTTCTTCAATACTCATTTGACCAAATTGGAAGAAATAAAGGTAACCGTATATTTTAGAATTTAAAATTGTTTCTAATGTGTTTTTATAATATTTCATTTGAATTTTGTACTTATCACGAAGTTGTATACCTACCTCTTCATCTGTCATACCTCTACGCTTATTAAATGCATCTGTTTTATAATCTACAAAGTAATATTGACCGTCCTTTAAAAATATTAAATCAATCATACCTTGAATTATTGACACATCTTCATCTAATTCAGGCATTTCGTCTACACGCGCTTGATTTACGACAAATGGTAACTCTCTATAAACTTTGTCAGCTTGTGTAATAGTCATATACAAGTCACTTCTAATAAAATTCATAACTGCTTCAAATTGAATATCTTTTTTTGCATCTTCTTCAATAATATGCTTTTCAATTAATTCATTAATATAGTCATTCAATTCTGTTTCAGTCATACGCGTTTCTTTAAATGGTAGATGTTGCATAACTGTATGCATTAAAGTACCAATTTCATTTGCTTTACGTTTTTTATTTTCACGTAAAAACTTAGGTCTCTCATAAGTTGATACCCCTATACGGTACTGTCTTACCCTTTCGTAACTTGTACCACTTTCTTCTGTTTCTAATTGACGCTTTAATTCTGAAACAGACTGTTTAGATGGTTTCTCCGTATCTTTTAAAAAAGGATATTTAAATGATAATTGATCATTAATTTGTTGCTTTAATGTCTCATCATGCGAGCCTTCTACTTCTAGATCTGAAACATCGCGACTTTCTTGTTCTGATTCACTGTCCTCAATCGAAAGTTCTTCAAATTGTGCAATTTTAATATCTACAGTAGGACGCAGACTCTCATCTAGATTATCAATAGATTTCTCAAACTGATACTCTGGTAATAAAGATGTAGATTGGTATTTTGCCAAAATACTATATATTAAATCAAAAGGTCGATCTGCTGATAACCGCTTATGCAATGCAATTTGATTACCTGAAATTGGCAATCGCTCAAGTTTTTCTAATGTTTCTTCCTTATCAATAGTACCAATAAGAATGAGTTGCTCTTTCGCTCGCGTTAAAGCTACATACATCAATCGCATTTCTTCAGAAATAAGTTCTTTTTCAGTAATTGATTTAATGACAACTGACGATAATGACGGATAGGTTACATTTTGGTCTAAATCAAAATAATCAATACCTAGACCATATTTTTGATTTAAGATGAGTGGTTTACGTAAGTCGCCTTTATTAAAATTCTTTGAAAGTCCCGAATAAATAACATATGGGAACTCTAGACCTTTACTACTATGAACCGTCATCATACGTACCACATTATCATTAGGACCTATAACATTCTCTTCACCAAAGTCTTTGTTGCGTTCTATTAGTTCGTCAATAAATCTTATAAATTGATACAGCCCTCTAAAACTTGAATTTTCAAATTCTACTGCTTTATTAAACAATCCATATAGATTTGCGCGTCTACCTTTACCACCAATAAGACCACTAAAATATTGAATCACGTAATGATCATTATAGAACTTATCAATTAATTGATACACAGGATGAGATTGACTATATTCTTGATACATGTTTATATCATCCATAAAATGTTCTAATTTCTCAACTAACGTAGGGTTCGATTCTTGATCTTTCATATAATGCAATATGGATTGATAGAAATAATCATCGTTCATACTTTGAACTCGAATGTTTGCTAATTCATCTTCCGTAAATTGGTATATAACCGATCTCATCAATCCTACTAAATATATATCTTGTAAAGGATTATCAACGGTTCTTAAAAATGATAAGACGAGACGTACTTCAGTTTGTTCAAAGTACCCTTCCTTACTATTTACATGGAACGGAATATTATAGTCTTTAAATACTTGTTGTAAATTGCGCGCATTTTTCAACCCTCTTTCAAGTATGACGATATCTTTGAAAGTAGCTTGTCTATAAGATTCTGATTTCATATCATAAACTTGTTTATGCTCAATAATATATTTAACTTGCTCAGCAATATAGCGAGCTTCTTGTTCTGACTTTTCTAAATCATTATCGCTACTCTTATCCTGAATTAATGCATGTAGTTCAAGAGGCATAGATTTATCAGAATATTTAGTAGCACCAAAATAAAGTCTCGCATCAGCATCGTACTCAATTTCACCTACTTCTTCATCCATCATATGGTCAAATAAGTAGTTTGTTGTGGCGAGTACTTCTTTACGTGAACGGAAATTCTTAGATAAATCGATACGTAACCCTGATTGATCGCCATCTTTTGTGAAACGATGATATTTATCCATAAATAGCGTTGGATCAGCCTGTCTAAATTTATAGATAGATTGTTTAACGTCACCTACCATGAATAAATTTCCATTAGATTCGTCACCACGTTTAATTTTAGATATGATTGCTTCTTGTACTTGGTTCGTATCTTGGTATTCATCTACTAAAATCTCTTCAAATTGTGATCGATATTCTTTAGCGATAGGCGAAGCATTGCCCTCTTGGTCAGTTAATATTTGTAAAGCGAAGTGTTCATAATCAGAAAAATCCAGTACATTGCGACTACGTTTTTTTTCAGCAAAGTCATTAATAATATCCTTAACGATTTGTACAAGGTATTGAATTCTAGGAGCCAAACGTTTCATATCTACTTTTAAATCTTCATAAGAACGCATTAGATACTTATTTTTTACTTCCGATAATAGTTTTTTATAATCATCATAAAAATCTTTAGCGTTTGTTAAAAACTGAGAACTTATACCTTCATCTTCATTCGTATCTTTTAATTTTTTTGTAATTGTAGGCAATTTTTCAGAGGTATAATTGATGATTTCTTCAAAATTTATTACATTACCCTCAATCATTTTTTCACATTTATATTTTTCTAGTTTGATAACATCTAAATGCTTTTCCGCTTCTATACAATTTAGAAAGTTATTTTCCGCTTCTAACAAAGTATGATATGCAGCTTTGATATAAATTTTCGATAATCTTTCTAATTCGTCTAGATATAATTTATGTTTATTATCGTCCGTGTAAATTTCAACTAATGAATCCAACCACTGGAACGGTGAAGGATTGGCTATACTGAAATTATAGAAACGTTTTAACAAATCTCTAAAATTATCATCATTACGATCACTTGATAATTGTTCTACTAAAGTAAGAAATTCAATTTCCGGTGTATCATAATGTTTTTCTAAAACTTCATCAATAGACTGTTCAAGTAACAGCACGTTCTCAACATCACTAATTGTGCGGAAATTAGGATCCAAATCAATGACATCATAATGCTGTTGAATAATCTTTAAACAGAAGCTATGTAATGTCGAAATTTGTGCTTGGTGAATTTTAATGCGTTGATTCTTTAAATGTTCATTTCTAGGATCTTCTATTGACGCTTGTTGAATGCGCTGATCAACACGATGTTTCATTTCTCTCGCACTTAAATTAGTAAAAGTAACAACGAGTAACTTATCAACATCTATTTCATCTCTAATAATTTTTTGAATAATTCTTTCTACTAATACTGCAGTTTTACCAGACCCTGCTGCTGCAGCTACTAATACATCTTGACCATTAGCGTATATACTCTTCCACTGTGCATCTGTCCATTGAGCATCTTTAGGTTTGATGGGGATGTTATTCATTATGATCACCGCTTTCTAACTCGACATCTTGTATTGCTTTGATAGGATCTATAGTTTCATCTACATGGCGATAATGTTTACTATCAATAATAGTATCCACATGGCACACTGATTGAAAATTACAAAATTGGCATGGTAATTGGTCATCGAATTTAAGTGGTGCAACTTCGGTATGACCTTCCATAATATTTGTAGCAGTCTTTATAAAGTTGTCTTTATTATGTTTGATAAATTTATGAATTGTTGTTTCATCAGCAACACTGCTCCCCCTACTTCCAATACTTCCGTCTTTCTTCAGGCTAACTGGAACAATGTCGGATTTACCAATTTCTTCTAAACGAATATCCAATGCGTCTACTACATCCATATCGCTATTAACTAAGCCACGTAATTTATATTCTTTTAAAAATGCTTGTTCAAGTTTGTCCTGTGTTAAAGCATCATCTTCCAATTCTCCCCAGTCTTTAAAACTGAGACGTTCATCATGTACATGGAAATACAATAGGCCACCTGGTTTAATTTCATTAGATAATCCCAGACGTTGGGCATTTTGCAAAGCAATATCCATATAAGTCATCATTTGCATTTGTTTACCATAATAAACCTTTTTTAAATCTAATTTCGCACTGGGATTAGATGACTTATAATCAATAATATTAATGTAGCTCTTATCATCTTTAGTGTAAGCATCTATACGATCAATTTGTCCTCGTATATTAACTGGAATGCCTTGTTTTGTAATTAATGGTTGTGCAATAAGTTCTTCACTGTTGTTCGGTGTCTTTCTAAACCCTGCTTCGAAACGTTGTGGTTTGAACTTTGTATTTTTATTTTGATAGCGTAATGCTTTCAAAGTACTTTCGACAATGACACCAATTCGTTTTGACACATACCGATAGTATGCATTTGAATCCATGAGATTAAATTGGACTTGAGGTAAAACATTTTCTAAAGCTTCAACAGTTAAAGCATGTATCTTCTTATTATCAAGATTTTTAAAGTCTCCATCTACCTTATCCGAAATATACTTCAATGCTGTATGGAAAATATTTCCTAAATCAAAATTTTCAAGCTTATATTTCGTTCGCTCATTTAACCTTAAACCATGATTCGCATAATGTTTAAACGGACAATCATTATACCCTTCAAATCTAGATACACTTGCGTTAATTGTTGAACCATATAAAGATGCAGCCAATGGTTCATCTAATTTCACTGTTTCGTTGTCATATGTCAACGCAGTTAATAGGTACTCTAAACCGTTATTCAATTTGTCATTATCGCGCATGACTTGATAAGCATCAACCCATACATCAGCGACCATCTCTGCCTCTAGCCAAGCTTTTAAAGATTCGAATAAGACGACTTTAGTTTGATGTGGATGCTCCATTAACGATAAAGGTTGTGCATTATGTTGATAATGAATATTCGTTACTTCTAACCCATTGAACAACCCTTGTATTTGGTCTATAAATGGACTTTTTTCTTTATCCTCACCTTGTGCACCCATTAAACTATATGAAAATGTAACTTGTTCACTGCCTCGTGTCATTGCAATATAACAAACAAACGCTTCATCCATTTGTAAGATATCTGATGTAGGACTTAATTCAACTTGTGCTTGTTGTTCAAACACTTTCTTTTCTTCATCTGTTATTAGACTAGAAGAAGAAACCGGTTGCGGCATAGCACCATCGTTCATGCCAACCATATAAATATGCTTTTTATTGTCTACTTTCGCTAAGTCCATTGTCCCTATACTCACTTGATCGAGGGTTTGAGGAATCATTACAAATTCTAATTGTTCTAAACCAATATCAAATACCTCTAAAAAGCGTTTTAGAGTCATTTCTTCATTATCAAATACAGTGACTAAATCATCTAAAATTTGAATAAGTCCATTCCAAATTTGATCTATTTCTTCAGCTTCTTCATGACGACCATCGACGTCCAATTGGTCACGGTGAGTCATTAAATATTTAGGTAAATCAAATGCCTCCATTGTCTCATAGAAAGCTGTCGCAAAACCTCTCACATTTTCTGCTTCGTTCATTGCTTTTTCAAAAGTTAATATTTTATCAATAATATCATTTTTTAAATGAACTACTTGCTCGAAATCTTCTCGCTCTTCAGTAGTTAATTTATGTTCTTTACGTCCCATTTTCGTAAAGTTATCAATACTAAACAGTTTATCATCAAGCCAACGTTTGCCATAAACACCACGTTCAACGACAAAGTTCTCTAATAAATCAATTAAATATGCACTATCTTTAAAGTGATTAGATAGAATATTGGTTTTAATTAAACGCATCATAGGACTAATATTCCAGTTTGTTTGAATAACTTCCAAAAGTGAGCGTACCATTTCCATGATCGGATGATGTGTCATTGATCTTTTAGTGTCGATATTAAATGGAATATCATACTGTGGAAGAACAGAGTCAAATAAATATGCATAAGATTCATCACGATACAAGATAGCAATGTCTTGATATCTATATTGCTTATCACGTGTATCTTTAATAATTTGGCGAGCTACTTCATTAACTTCTTCACGTATACTTGAGGATTCTAAAATATTAATATTGCCATCGTAAGCGATAGGATTAATTTGCAATGCGTCAAATTGTTGTTCCAGTTGTATTAAATCTTTATTGTTAAAACGATATTGTTGTTTAAAGAATTGTTGTTGTAATTCTATGTTTAAATCTTTAGCAATTTCCTTTAAATGTGTTAATACCTCTGAAGGCTTTCTGAATAAACTAAATGGATCTTCATTACCATCAGTTGTTAAAAGAACAGTAACTTTTTTGGCGCTTTGAACGAGTGCTTTAATAATTTGATACTCTAATGTAGAGAAGTTGTGGAATCCATCTATGTATACCTCTGCTCTTTTAATCCATTCTGATTGACTTAAAATATCAATAAAATGATTTAAACTATCCTCTGAAGTAATAAATTCGCCATTTATGCGTTCCTCAAAATACTGATAAATAAGCGATATATCTTCTAATTTATGTCTAGTTCTCGTCTTCAAGTCATTATCTTGCAAAAATGTATGTAAATGTTCTGGCGTAACAGAATATTTTTTAAAATCTTGAATTTGTTCACTTAACTTCTCACTAAAACCATAATAATTTACTTGCGATTGATATAGTTTTAATTCCGATTGATGTTGTTGAACTAAATCATAAATCATCATCTCGGTAGCCGCTTGTGTTAGTCGTTCTTCAGTTAATCCCCCAACCTCTTGAAAAACTCTATAACTTAAGCGTTCAAAGTGAAGCACTTCAGTTCTTAGACTTCCATTCAATTCTTTATCATTAACAAATGCTTGTTCTAATTGAAAAGTACTCTGTGTTGGTGCTATTAAAACAATTGGATCACCTAGAGGATCCTCTTTCATTTGTTGCTTAATATTATCAATCATATGATGAGATTTGCCTGTCCCTGCTCTGCCAATGTATGCGTTCAACTCCATTATTCCCACACTCCTTTGAACTTATTTTAACACAGAACATACGTTCTTAAAAATGTTTTGTTAGGTCGAAATATTGAACAAAAAAAGACTGGCGGAACCTCTATGAACATTCCATTACCAGTCTTGCTAAGTTAAAAATTAATTCATTAATACTAATTTTTCTTATTTTTCATTATCTGGATTAAAGTTAAACTTGAATTCACTAAACGGCCAAAATCTAAATGATACTTTACCAACAATTTGATCTCTATCAATTAAACCAAACGCCCTACTATCCTTACTGACTTCTCTGTTATCACCTAAAACTAAGTATTTACCTTTTGGTATGATATTTGATTTAGGATTTGCATTTAGTAAATCTTTAGTTTCAAATGAACCCGTAATATATTCACCTTGTTTACGTTTTTCATTGTAATCAAGATAAGGTTCATTTATCTTTTTACCATTAACATATAGTTTATCATTTTTATAAATAACGTTATCGCCAGGTACACCAATAACACGTTTAACATAATCGTCTTGTTGATTCGCATGAAATACGATTACATTACCTTTTTTTATATCTCCAACTTTATATCCTAGAATGTTAACCATGACGTGTTCACCATCTTTTAATGTTGGATCCATTGAATCGCCTTTTATAGTATATGATTTAGCTACGAAGTTGACCATTACCCATACAAGTAATAAACCTACCGCTATGGCAACAATCCATTCAACTATTTCTTTCTTCAATTTTAACACCTCATCTACTTATTAAACTGATAGGTAAATTCTTTAAATGGATAATACTTTAAACTAACATCTCCTACAATATCGTCCTTATCTATTAATCCATATGTCCTTGAATCACTTTGTTTATCACCATTATCATTTAAAATAAAATATGAATTTGGCGGAATAATATCACCATCAGAATCATGTAAATCTCTTATTGCAAAATTATTAATATCTCTATTTTTAGCATAAAATTTATTAACTTGTCTATCATCTCTATACAATTTACCGTTTCTAACTTCAATTGATTCACCAGGCTTGCCGACCAATCTACCAAAGTGTAATTGATTTTTATGTCGATACATGATAATATCTCCATCTTTCAACATGTTAAAGGTAACTTTAATTTTATTAATAATGACACGGTCACCTTTATTCAAAGTTGGTGACATATCATCAGTTTGAACTACAGCACTTTTAACTAAGAACATTTGTATAAACATGACAAACAGACAAGCAAATAGGAATGCTACAATCCAACTTGTCACTCTACGCACTTTGTCACTCCTTGTCTGAACCCATGAAATAGCCCTCGACTTTCTTACCAACAAACCATAACGCTATAGTAACTATTAATACCATTATTGCTCTAACAGGATGTGTGAAAAATGAGGTTACACTTTTTCCCATAATCGCCAAAAATGTAATAGAAATTAACTTAGATATAAGTAAAATTATAAAATAATATTTGCCTCTAATATGAGAGAAACTTGCCACAAAATTAACTAGTGTATTAGGTGTAAACGGAAAACACATTAATATAAATATTGGTACTAAGCCCTGTCTATCAATAAAATGAATTAGGCGTTCAACTGATCGTCTTGATTTAATCCGCTTCATAAAGTTAGCATTAACAAATTTTCTACAGAAAAAGAACACTGTATAAGTACCTGCTACAACACCTAACCAACTAATAATCGTACCTGCTATAAAGCCATACGCATGAACACATAAAATAACATACAATGTTAAAGGAAGTACTGGCACAATGGCTCTAAAAAATAAAATAATAAATCCAGCCAGATAACCAAAACCTTGTAATAAATCAAACCATTGTTCAATTTGATGAAACATAGTTACATCAAATCCTTCCTATTGGATTAACAGTTATTATTTCATAGAAATATTGTACACTGTTTCATTTATAAATCTACCTATATATCAATAAATCAGTCACAGGTAGTAGTTAGAACTCATTCCTTAGCTTTAATATAAAGGTATATATTAGAAAAGTCGATACGGAATTTAATCCATATCGACTGTGTAAGACATATTTAATTGACGCTATTGAATGACTAGAGAATTATAAACGCTCTTCTAATTCTTTCTTCTTATCTTCAAATCCAGGTTTACCTAATAATGCAAACATGTTTTGTTTGTATGCTTCTACTCCAGGTTGGTTAAATGGATTAACACCTAATTGATATCCACTCATTGCACACGCTAATTCAAAGAAGTATACAACATAACCAAATGTTTCTTCGTCTAAGCGTGGAATATTCACAACAACATTAGGAACGCCACCATCAGTGTGAGCTAATAGTGTACCTTCAAATGCTTTAGTATTAACTTCATCAATTGTTTTACCTGCTAAGTAATTTAATCCATCTAAATCATCACTATCTTCTTCAATTGTAATATCGTGTTTAGGGTTGTTTACTTTTACAACTGTTTCAAATAAGAAACGACGCCCTTCTTGGACATATTGACCTAATGAATGTAAGTCAGTTGTATAGTTTGCACTAGATGGATATATACCTTTAAAGTCTTTACCTTCAGACTCACCATATAATTGTTTCCACCACTCATTGAAATATTGCATTGACGGTTCATAATTAATCAACATTTCAGTAGTGTAGCCTTTGCTATATAAAATATTACGGATTGTCGCATATTGATAAGCAATATTTTCATCTAATTTATCAGATGATAATTCTTTACGCGCTTTGTTTGCACCAATCATAATTGATTCAATATTTATGCCAGCTGTTGCAATCGGTAATAGACCCACAGCAGTTAATACAGAATAACGACCACCAACATCATCTGGTACTACAAACGTTTCATAACCTTCATTATCTGCTAATTGTTTTAATGCACCTTTTGCTTTATCTGTAGTAGCAAAGATACGTTTTTTAGCTTCTGCTTTACCATACTTATCTTCAACTAATTGTTTAAATAATCTAAATGCTACTGCTGGTTCTGTAGTTGTACCAGATTTAGAAATAACATTTACTGAAAAATCTTTATCTGATAAGTAGTCTACTAATTCTTTAGTGTACGTTGATGATAAATGATTACCCACGAATACAATCTCAGGGTATTCATTTGAATTGCGGAATGATGAAGTTAACATTTCAATAGCAGCACGTGCACCTAAATATGAACCTCCGATACCAATTACTACTAATACATCTGAATTAGATTTTATACGTTTTGATGCTTCCACAATTCTTGAAAATTCTTTCTTATCATAGTCTTCCGGAAGATTCACCCAACCTAAGAAATCACTACCTGCACCAGTACCTTCGTGAATCGTTTTATGAATTGTTTTAACGATATCTTGTTGTTGATCAATTTCATGTTGACCAAAGAATTCTAATGCTTTTCCATAATCTAATTGAATATGAGTCATTTTATAAAAGCCTCCTGTATGTCCTTGTTGATTTAATTTTACTAACTTTAAGCCTTCTATTCAATTGACATGACTGACTATTCGAATATTTTCAAATTAATTCAACAATTTTAAGACATTTTTTAATAATTTTAAAATGAATAATTTCTAAATAAAATAATACTTATATTTCCATATCAATATGTAACATATCCTTTTATACAATTGATATGTTAATGATAAGAGTATTTCCAAATTTTTGTATATTTATGTAAAAAAATGGTTTTATTTTCATTTGATATCTGTTAGTATAAATTTATATCAATTTTCAGAAAAATTATGAGGTGAATTTTAATGAAAGAGAAAATCGTATTAGCATATTCAGGTGGATTAGATACAAGTGTAGCCGTTAAATGGCTTATAGATAAAGGCTATGATGTCGTAGCTGTATGTTTAGATGTTGGTGAAGGTAAAGATTTAGATGTTGTATATTCTAAAGCACTAGATATGGGTGCAGTTGAGTGTCATATTATTGATGCTACTAAAGAATTTAGTGATGACTTTGTAAGTTATGCAATCAAAGGTAACTTAATGTATGAAAATAGTTATCCACTCGTATCAGCTTTATCTCGTCCACTTATCGCTAAGAAATTAGTTGAGATTGCTGAACAAACTAATTCTGTCGGTATCGCGCATGGTTGTACTGGTAAAGGTAATGACCAAGTTCGTTTCGAAGTTGCTATTAAAGCATTAAACCCTAACCTAAAAGCATTTGCGCCAGTAAGAGAATGGGGTTGGAGTCGTGAAGAAGAGATTGATTATGCCATTAAACACAATATCCCCGTTGGCATCAATCACGATTCTCCTTATTCAATTGATCAAAACCTATGGGGTAGAGCAAATGAGTGTGGTATTTTAGAAGATCCGTATGCTGCTCCTCCAAAAGACGCTTATGATTTGACTGCAGAGTTAGAAGATACACCAGATACACCTGATGAAATTATCCTTTCATTTAAAAACGGTGTTCCAGTTCAATTAAATCATAAAGATTATGACTTAGATCAATTAATATTAACATTGAATGAATTAGCTGGAAAACACGGAATTGGACGTATCGACCATGTAGAAAATCGTCTAGTTGGTATTAAATCTCGTGAAATATATGAAACTCCAGGTGCAGAAGTAATATTAAAAGCACATAAAGCACTTGAAACATTAACGTTAACTAAAGATGTAGCTCATTTTAAACCGGTGATTGAAAAACAATTTGCTGAACAAACTTATAATGGTTTATGGTTCTCACCATTAACTGATAGCTTAAAATTATTCATTGATAGCACGCAACAATATGTTGAAGGTGATGTTAGAATTAAATTATTTAAAGGTAATGCCATTGTTAATGGAAGAAAATCTCCATACACGCTATATGATGAAAAATTAGCAACATACACTAAAGAAGATGCATTCAATCAATCAGCAGCCGTAGGTTTCATCGATATTTATGGTTTACCTACTCAAGTAAATGCATATCTTCATGGAGGTTATAGTAATGAGTAGTAAAGCATGGGGTGGCCGTTTTCAACAACAACCGGAAGATTGGGTAGATGAATTTAATGCTTCCATAGATTTCGACCAAACATTGTTGGATGAAGATGTCCAAGGTAGTATTGCACATGCTACCATGTTAGCTAATCAAAATATCATTTCACAAGATGATAAAGACGCAATCATTAATGGCTTAAAAGAGATTCAACAAGACTTTCATAATGGGAAGCTTGCGTTTAAAAAATCGCTTGAAGATATTCATTTAAACATTGAACATGAACTCATTCAACGTGTCGGTGACGCTGGAGGTAAGTTGCATACAGGTCGTAGTAGAAATGACCAAGTGGCTACTGACTTGCATTTATACGTAAAAAAAGAAGTACTTGAAATTCAAGACCTTATTCGTTCATTCCAAACATCCATTCTTAAACTAGCTCAATCACATGTGGATACAATCATGCCAGGATATACACACTTACAACGTGCTCAACCGATTTCTTTTGCACACCATGTTATGACATATTTCTGGATGCTAGAAAGAGACTATTCACGTTTCGTTGATAGTATGAAACGTATTGATATTTCACCATTGGGTGCAGCTGCATTAAGCGGTACAACACACCCTATCGATAGACACGAAACGCAACAATTATTAGAATTTAGTTCAGTTTATGAGAATAGTTTAGATGCAGTGAGTGATCGTGATTACATTATTGAAACTTTGCATAATATTTCATTAACTATGATTCATTTATCACGTTTTGCTGAAGAAATTATCTTTTGGTCTACGGATGAAGCGAAATTCATTACCCTATCTGATGCTTTCTCTACAGGTTCATCTATTATGCCTCAGAAGAAGAATCCAGATATGGCAGAACTTATTCGTGGTAAAGTAGGACGTGCTACAGGACATTTAATGAGCATGCTTGTAACATTAAAAGGGTTACCACTTGCATATAATAAAGACTTACAAGAAGATAAAGAAGGTTTATTTGATTCAGTACGTACTATAAAAGGTTCACTACGAATTTTTGAAGGTATGTTAGATACAATGACCGTTAATACAGACCGTTTAAACGAAACTGTGCATCAAGACTTTTCAAATGCAACGGAATTAGCTGATTATTTAGTAGCTAAAGATGTACCATTTAGAAAGGCACACGAAATTGTTGGTAAAATTGTCTTTGAGTGCATTCAACAAGGTATCTATTTATTAGATGTACCTCTTGAACGTTACAAAGAATTAAATTCAAATATTGATCAAGATGTTTATGACTATCTTAAACCGGAAAACTGTCTTAGCCGAAGAAAAAGTTATGGTTCAACAGGCCAAGACGCAGTACGTCATCAACTTAAAGTTGCTGAAAAATTATTAAATAACGATTAATTTTAGAGGTTGGGTATGGGCCAACGAATTCTGAATGAATTCTATCCATTCCCAACCTTTTTGTTAAATATATTGAGTGAACATTAATTATATAATAGTTATTTAAAGCTTCTGCAAATTCACTTTCTTACACAAAATATCACTGATAGATTTTAATTATACATTTAACTATGAAAGGATGAGTTTGTTGAAAGCAAGTAATAAAGGTATCATTTCATGTTTAACAGTAGCCAGTTTGAGTCTAGCGATTATACATACGCCCGTTGAAGCAAGTGGTGGTGAATCATCAAACACTACAACTACGAACCTAACTAATGCATCTAAAACTCAAAACAATCATACTAATTGGTCAAGAAATTTAACAGGAGAGCGCCATACTACTATTGCACATCGTGGTGCTAGTGGTTATGCACCAGAGCATACTTTTGCAGCGTACGATAAAAGTCATAATGAATTAGGTGCCTCATATATTGAAATAGATTTACAACGCACTAAAGATGGTCATTTAGTTGCAATGCATGACGAAACAGTTGATCGTACAACAAACGGCTCAGGACGTGTCGAGGATTATACATTAGCTGAATTAAAGAAATTAGATGCAGATTCATCATTTAATGAACAAAATCCTCAATTAGCCAAAGATAGTTATAAAGGTGCTACAGTGCCAACGTTAGACGAAATATTGTCACGTTACGGTACAAATGCCAATTATTATATTGAAACTAAGCAGCCTGATGTTTATCCTGGCATGGAACAGCAATTGCTAGACACACTAAACCGACATAACATGCTTACTTCAAATTCTCTAGAAAATGGACATGTCCTGGTACAATCATTTTCAGAAGCTAGCTTATTAAAAATGCATCAATTAAATTCAAATGTGCCATTAATACGCCTATTGGACAAAGGTGAATTAGCTCAACAAAGTCAAGCAGATTTACAACGTATTCGTTCTTATGCAACTGGCGTCGGTCCTGAATATAGTGATTTAAATGCACAAAATACAGCTCATTTAAAAGATTTAGGTTTCCTCGTACATCCATTTACCGTGAATGAAACTGCCGATATGCAGCGCTTGAACCAATACGGTGTTGATGGTGTGTTTACAAATTATGCTGATCAATATAAAGCAATAAGTGCTCAAAAATGAAAGTATAACTATGGTTCATAAATTAATAATTTAGAGAACAACAAAATAAACGCTATCGCTTGTTTATATATCAAAACAAACGATAGCGTTTTAATTATAAGCTCTTCGACAAATCGGATTGATGAGTCCTAATGTTGAGATTAATCAACCTTAAGTTGTTTAATCTCTTTTTGCATAAATAGCGTAGGTTGATAAGTGAGCTCGGCATAGTAAAACAAGCTCATTCGTCCTTTATGTTTTTTCTCAGTCACTTCATCTGAAAAATTTAGATTTTTATCTTTAATTCTTAATGTATTTAATATAGACTTACACATAGGCGCATTACCTTTCTTTTTTATTTTGTTTGGTAGCTAATAATTATAGAGGTAATTGCGCCATTTTTGTATTCAAATATAAAAATTGGGCTGATGACTTTTAGTCATCAGTCCAATTTATTATAGAGCCTAATTATATTGATATTATGGCTTATGCCCAACCACGGTAGCGAGCTGCTTCTGCAGTACGTTTAATACCTACAATATAAGCTGCTAGTCTCATGTCAATTTTTCTATTTTGTGCTAATTCGTAGATTGTATCAAACGCATCTACTAATTTTTCACGTAATTTATCGTTAACTTCCTCTTCAGACCAATAATAACCTTGGTTATTTTGCACCCATTCGAAGTATGAAACTGTTACACCACCAGCACTTGCTAGTACGTCTGGTACCAATAAGATACCACGTTCAGTTAAAATTCGTGTAGCTTCAGGTGTAGTAGGTCCGTTAGCCGCTTCAACAACAATATCGGCTTTAATATCATTCGCATTATCTTCAGTGATTTGGTTAGAAATCGCAGCTGGTACTAGAATGTCACAATCTAACTCGAACAATTCTTTGTTAGAAATTGTGTTATCGAATAAGTTTGTAAATGTACCGAAACTATCACGACGATCTAATAAATAATCGATATCTAAACCTTCTGGATCATGTAATGCACCATAAGCATCAGAAATTCCTACGACTTTTGCACCCATGTCATATAAGAATTTAGCTAAGAAACTACCTGCATTACCAAATCCTTGGATAACTACGCGAGAACCTTTGATTTCCTTACCACGACGTTTAGCTGCTTGTTCAATAGCAATCACTACGCCCAATGCAGTTGAACGATCGCGTCCTTGTGAACCACCTAATACGATAGGTTTACCTGTAATAAAACCAGGTGAGTTAAATTTATCTAAAGCACTATATTCATCCATCATCCAAGCCATAATTTGAGAGTTAGTAAATACGTCTGGTGCTGGAATATCTTTTGTAGGACCAACGAATTGAGAAATTGCACGTACATATCCACGAGATAAACGTTCAACTTCATGAATACTCATTTGACGTGGGTCACATACGATACCACCTTTACCACCACCGTATGGTAAATTAACAATACCGCATTTTAAAGTCATCCACATAGATAATGCTTTAACTTCTTCTTCATCTACTTCAGGATGGAAACGAACCCCACCTTTAGTTGGACCAACAGCATCGTTATGTTGAGCACGATAACCTGTAAATGTTTTAACAGTACCGTCATCCATGCGTACTGGGATACGAACTTGTAAAAATCTTAATGGTTCTTTGATTAAATCATACATACCATCGTCAAATCCCAATTTGTGTAAAGCTTCTTTAATGATACTTTGTGTAGAAGTCACTAAATTATTATTCTCAGTCATGATCACTTTCGCCTCTTTTTAACAAATGATTTCGCTTTCATACATATTGTAACACATGTCTTTGCTTTTTAAAGGGTTTTCAAAATGAATGTTACAACTTTTTGAACTTAATTAAATACGCTTCTGATTCTATCTAATGCATCATCTAATTCTTCTTTAGAAATAACTAAAGGTGGAGCAAATCGAATCACCGTATCATGAGTTTCTTTACATAATAGTCCTTTTTCTTTTAATGCCTCACAGAAAGGTCTAGCACTTTCATGTAATTCAACACCAATAAAGAGACCACGACCACGTACTTCTTTAATAGCTGGGTGATTAATTTTTTGTAATTCAGATTTAAAGTATTCCCCTAATTCATGTGAACGGCCAGGTAAATCTTCATCTAATATGACATCTAACGCAGCGATTGAAACGGCACAAGCTAATGGATTACCACCAAACGTAGAACCGTGTGAACCAGGTGTAAATACATCCAGTACTTCGTTGTCAGCTAAGACTACGGAAATAGGTAGTACGCCGCCACCAAGCGCTTTTCCTAAAATATAAACATCAGGTTTAACATTATCCCAATCAGTCGCAAATAATTTACCAGAACGTCCTAAACCAGCTTGAATTTCATCGGCAATAAATAAAATATTATGTTCATCACATAATTCTCTGATAGCTTTTAGATAACCTTCAGGTGGGATATTAATACCTGCTTCACCTTGAATCGGTTCAACTAAAATAGCAGCTGTATTCTCATTAATAGCTTCTTTTAATTTATCGACATCGCCGAAATCTACTTTGCGGAAACCATCTAATAACGGACCATAACCACGTTGGTACTCAGCTTCTGATGATAAAGATACTGGCGCCATAGTACGACCATGGAAGTTACCATTAAATGCGATAATTTCAGCTTTATCTGGTTCAAGACCTTTTACATCATATGCCCAACGACGTGCAGCTTTCAATGCAGTTTCAACTGCTTCCGCACCAGTATTCATTGGTAATGCTTTATCTTTACCTGATAATTTACAAACTTTTTCATACCATTCACCTAAATTATCACTATGAAAAGCACGAGAAACCAAAGTTACTTTGTCAGCTTGATCTTTAAGTGCTTGAATAATTTTAGGATGACGGTGTCCTTGGTTAACAGCTGAATAAGCTGAAAGCATATCCATATATTTATTACCTTCTGGATCAGTTACCCAAATACCTTCCGCTTCTGCAACAACGATTGGTAGTGGTACGTAGTTTTGAGCTCCATAATGGTTTGTTAATTCAATGATTTGTTCTGACTTAGTCATAATATCTCCCCTTTGCTTAATTTATATTAAAACTAATGGCCATACGATTACGGCTTTCGATGTCATATACAAAGAAGTATATTTGCAAAATTAATAAGAGCATTAAATGACTCACTGTTACATCAAATATGCCCTTCGTTTCTAAATGAAAGCCCTTACAGATATAATGACATACCTATCAATATTTTTACAAGCAAAATATTAAAAATTTTCCGATAAATAAAATGAATTAAGATTCCTTTGTTATTTACATAAAAAAAGATTATGACAAGAATGATTGCCATAATCTATTATAAACTCTAAGTTCATCTACATTTATCAAATTAAATTTATAAAGATATTTTGAACATCTTCTTTTTAACTAGATTAAAACTAACCGCAAAGTTTAACATTTATTCACTCATTAATACTATTTATCTTTACGAGGTAACGGATAAAAACCTTGGTTAAATTGTTTCCACAAATTAGGTGTTAATTCATGCTTATCTTCACGATGAGGGTCAAATTCTGATAAAATTTCATCTTCTTTTCCTTCTTGAATTTTGCTGATGAAATTATAGTCTAATAATATTTCACGACCAAGTGCTACGAGTTCAACACCTGTTGATTCAATAGCGTCTAATGCATCATCAGCTGTAAATACAGATCCTACACCAATAACTGGGATACGACCATCCACCCATTGGTGAATTAATTTCAATCGCTCTTGTCCTGCATACTTACCTTCTCTTGTAGTTGAATGAATATCTCCAAGAGATATATGAACATAATCAATTGATTTTTCAGTAATTGTATTAATTAGTTGTTCGGTAATTTCCATTGAAATACCTGGTGATTCAGCTTCTTCAGGAGAAAGTCGATACCCTACTATGAAATCATCGCTCGCATATTCTGATTTGGCCTTTAATACTTCATCTATAACAGCAGTTGGAAACTTCATGTGATCAGACCATTCATCATTTCTTCTATTATAATATGGAGATACAAATTGGTGAATTAAATAGTGATTAGCACCATGAATCTCTACGCCATCAAACCCAGCTTCGATTACTCGACGCGTTGCTTCACCGAAATCTTTAATTGTTTGTTCAATTTCTTCAGGCGTAATTTCTCTAGCATCATGTTCATGTTGTTGTCCGAAGCTTTTTAAAGTGATAGGACTTGGTGCAACAACATCTCCATTTGGTGTTAAATTAGCTAATGCTTGTGCGCCACCATGATGAATTTGAACTAAAGCTTTAGCACCATTTTTCTTCATAGCTTGTGCTAAACGTTTGAGTCCTTCTATATCTGAATCATGCGCAACAGAAGGTTGTCCCGGAAAAGCTTTACCAATATCGTTAACATTACTTGCAGCATTGATAGCTAAACCAACATCTTTAGAGCGCTTTTCAATATACGGTATTTCCACGTCAGAAATTGTACCATCATCATTAGATGAAATATGCGTTAATGGCGCCAATACAAAACGATTTTTTAATTCAACCCCATTTGGCAAAGTTACGGTTTCAAATAATTTTTCATATTTTTTATTCATAGGTAAGTCCTTTCCTTTTTAATTATGACTAGACTATAGCACGCAGAATTAAAGCTCCTCCAATATTCTGCTTGACTGTACATGCATATATTTGTGTCGCTTTTTTATAATCAAACGCATAAAAAAGCTAACGCTATATTAAAATACAACGTTAGCTTAGCGTGTTAACAGTCAATCAATTATTACGAATCGCACGTTTAGACTGTTTAATCCAGACCGGTAGGCGTTCTTCAAGTGTTTGAAACCCATACTTTTCTGTTTCTTTAATTTCATCTAATACTGACTGCTTTTCTTTTTTTCGTTCATAATTCTTAAAGTAATCATTATCTTTAAGAGACAAATTTAGTTTTCCTTCATCATCAATTGATAAAATTTTTGCTTTAACGATTTGTCCTTCTGATAGAAATTTTTTTAAGTTGTGGACGTAATCATCCATAATTTCAGAAATATGGATAAGTCCTTCAGTATGGTCAGGGGTCTCAACAAAAGCGCCATACGGTTGAATTCCAGTCACACGCACTTTAATATGCTGACCTTCTTTATAGTGATTATTCAACTTGATAACCCCTTACTTCGATTTACTTAACATAATTATAATAGCATAAATCACAAACTTGGACTAACTATAAACCAATAAAAATCCACATTTTTTCAAAAATATAATATTCCTTCCGACAAATACTAAATTAACGTTCGCATTTAAGGTTATCGTTTTAAAAATTGCAATTGAATTGAAAGTTTAAACCATAAAAAAACGAATCGACATCAACCGTCGATTCGAAAGATTTGTTCATAATCAATTATTATTTATCTTCTACATCAATAGATTCAATAACTACATCATGTACAGGTTTATCTTGTGCACCTACTTTAGTATTTGCAATATCTTCTAAAGTTGATTCGCCTTCAATTAGTTGTCCGAACACAGTGTGTTTTTGATCTAACCAAGGCGTGCCACCATTATCCGCATATGCTTTGGCAATCGGTTCAGGCCAGCCACCATCTACTAATTGGTTAACCATAGATTCTGGAACTTCTTTCATTTGTACAACAAAGAATTGAGAACCATTTGTGTTTGGTCCTGCATTTGCCATTGAAAGCGCACCATATAAGTTAAAAGCCTCTAAAGAGAATTCATCTTCAAAAGATCCTCCATAAATACTTTCACCACCCATCCCAGTTGCTGTAGGATCTCCTCCTTGAATCATGAAGTCATTAATAACACGGTGGAAAGTAATACCGTCATAATAACCATTTTTAGCATGTGTCACAAAATTTTCAACAGTTTTCGGCGCGATATCTGGGAACAACTTAAATGTCATATCGCCTTTATTTGTATGCATAACAACTTTAATTTCATTGTCTTGTATTTCTTTGTTTAGTTGTGGATAGTTAGTCATTTCAATTCTCCATTCATGTTATGATGATATAGATACATCTTAACACATTTGAAAGGAAGTAATATAGCATGTTATACCGATTCTCACATAAGACTGGCGCTTACGGCGTTACAATTAAAGAAGAGAATGACGACCAAGTTCTAGTTCAAGTTGAGCAAGTGATTAAACATCCAAAACAAGGTGATTTACATAATCCAGGACAAACTGAAGGTGTCTTTTTCCATGAAAGACGTGCTCTAAGTCATTATGAGAAACGTTATGCAACGCGTTCACAATTGCGTGAGTTTAATGTTGAGGAAATGACTTATGAAGCGTCACTTCAACAAGCTATTACAAAAATGGAAAATGATTTAAAACAGCAAAATACTGAATTTGCAAAACTAGCCTTAAACAATCTTGAAAATTTAAAAAATGACTATTCAATTCAATATAAACAAAAATTTTTATAAGTCATTTGAACGTGTTTCTTCTTATTTAACAAGTTCTGAAAAATCACTACTCATATGGGTTTTCGTCGTTTTTCAGAACAATATGATTCATGTATAATATATTTCATAAATATTTTTTAAGGAGGATAACATAGTGAGTTTGTTACATATTGCGGTCATTTTACCGTTAATATTTGCACTCATTATTCCAATTCTATATCGATTCTTTAAAAAGATTCATTTAGGTTGGTTTGTATTACCTATTCCTGTTGTCTTATTTATCTATTTCTTATCTCTTATTTCGACTACTCAGTCAGGTAATACAGTAATAAAAACATTAAACTGGATGCCACATATAGGTATGAATTTTGATTTGTATCTTGACGGCTTAAGCATTTTATTCAGTTTACTTATAACAGGTATAGGATCTTTAGTGGTTTTATATTCCATTGGTTACTTAAGTAAATCTGAACAGCTTGGTAATTTTTATTGTTATTTATTACTATTTATGGGTGCAATGTTAGGCGTTGTCCTTTCAGACAATTTAATTATTTTATATCTATTTTGGGAATTGACTTCGTTTTCAAGTTTTTTACTTATCTCTTTCTGGAGAGAAAAAAAGGCATCTATTTATGGTGCGCAGAAGTCATTAATCATTACCGTATTTGGTGGATTAAGTTTATTAGGGGGATTCATTTTAATTTCTCTAGCAGGTGATTCACTTAGCTTACACGAGCTAATTGCTAATGCATCTGAGATTCAACATAGTCCATTCTTTATCTTCGCAATGGTACTTATTATGCTGGGTGCATTTACTAAATCTGCACAAGTTCCATTTTATATTTGGTTGCCTGACGCTATGGAAGCACCTACCCCAGTCAGTGCATATCTACACTCGGCAACAATGGTAAAAGCAGGATTATATTTAGTTGCACGTGTTACACCGCTTTTTGCGATATCACAAGGATGGATTTGGACAATTACTTTAGTTGGTCTAATCACACTTTTCTGGGCATCTTTAAATGCAACAAAACAACAAGATTTGAAAGGTATACTTGCATTCTCAACAGTATCTCAACTTGGCATGATTATGTCGATGTTAGGTATTGGTGCCGTAAGTTATCATTTCGAGGGAAGTCAAAGCCAATTGTACATTGCTGGATTTACTGCAGCAGTGTTTCATCTAGTGAATCACGCCACATTTAAAGGTGCGTTATTCATGATTACAGGTGCTGTAGATCATGGTACAGGCACAAGAGATGTTAAAAAACTTGGTGGTTTACTAACGATTATGCCTATTTCATTTACAATTACAGTTATTACAGCATTAAGTATGGCAGGTATTCCACCGTTTAACGGCTTCCTTTCTAAAGAAAAATTTCTTGAAGCCATGATTGAGATTTCTCACGCTAATGTTTTCAGTTTAGATACATTAGGTATTGTTTTTCCTATTTTAGCTATTGTGGGTAGTATATTTACGTTTGTTTATTCAATTAAATTTATTATGTTTATTTTCTTTGGTAAACATCAACCGAATGCTTTACCTAAAAAAGCACATGAAGCTTCAATGTTAATGTTATTATCTCCAATCATTTTAGCAGTACTCGTTGTTGTCTTTGGGTTATTCCCAGGATTATTAACGCAATCTATTGTAGAACCAGCGACTACTGCAATCAGTGGTATGAGTAATGTTAATGCGGAATTCCATTTATTCCATGGTATTACGCCTGCATTTATTTCAACATTAATTATTTGGATATTAGGTATTCTTTTATTACTAACATTTAGTTATTGGATCCGGCTATTACACGCTCAGCCAACACGTCTAACATTAAATCATTGGTACGATTCTACTGGAAAATACTTGCCTAATTATTCAGCGAATATGACGAATAGTTATGTAAATGGTTATGTTAGAGATAGCTTAGTCATTATATTCGGTATGCTTATTGTCGTTACGATTGTGACGTTACTAAGTGTTCCTTTTGACTTTAATTTTAAAGATATAAATAATATTCATATTTATGAAATAGCGATTTTAATATTATTAATTATCGCAGCATTTATGGTTGTTATTGCTAAATCACGTTTATTTAGCGTTATCATGCTAGGTGTGGTCGGTTATTCAGTATCTGTGTTATTTGTATTTTTCAAAGCACCAGACCTTGCCTTAACACAGTTCGTAGTAGAATCGATTTCTACAGCGTTATTCTTATTATGTTTCTATCATTTACCTAATTTAAATCGTTATAATGAAACACGATCATTTAAATTAACGAACGCACTTATTTCAATTGGTGTCGGACTTGTTGTCATTATCTTAGGTTTAATTGCGTACGGAAACAGACATTTTACATCTATTGGAGAATACTATAAAGCACATGTTTATGATTTAGCTCACGGTAAGAACATGGTAAATGTCATACTTGTTGACTTCCGTGGTATGGATACTTTATTTGAATCATCTGTATTAGGTATTGCCGGTTTAGGTGTGTATACAATGATTAAGTTGCGTCGTAAACATCAATCAAGTGAGGTGAAGAGTGATGAACAGACAGAACAATAATTTAATGTTTCAATATGCTGCTGTTATTATCGCCTTTCTAATCGCCTTATTTGGGGTCACTTTATTCTTTGCAGGACATTATACACCTGGTGGTGGCTTCGTAGGTGGCTTACTATTATCATGTGCACTAACTATCATCGCAATTGCGTTTGATATTAAAACGATGGAAAAGGTATTCCCGTGGGATTTTAAAATTTTAATTGGAATAGGCTTATTATTCTGTGTTGGTACTCCATTAGCAAGTTGGTTCTATGGTGAAAACTTTTTCACACACACGGAATTTAATATACCGTTGCCCCTACTTCAACCTGTTCATATGAACACACCGATGTTCTTTGATTTCGGAGTTCTTTGCGCTGTAGTTGGAACGATTATGACAATTATTATAACGATTGGAGAGAGCGAATAGTGGAAATAATCATGATATTTGTATGTGGCATCCTCGCTTCAATTAGTGTCTATCTCGTTTTATCTAAAAGTTTGATACGAATTGTTATGGGGACAACTTTAATTACACATGCATCAAATTTATTTTTAATTACTATGGGTGGATTGAAACATGGCGAAATGCCAATCTATGAAAAAAATATTAGTCAATATGTCGATCCTATCCCCCATGCATTAATACTAACGGCAATCGTTATCGCTTTTGCGACAACTGCCTTTTTCTTAGTCTTAGCATTTAGAACATACAAAGAATTAGGTACTGACAACGTAGAAAGAATGAAAGGAGTGTTAGATGATGATTGAAAATAACTTAGTCGTCCTTTCATTAGTCGTACCTATCTTTACAGCAATTATATTGGTCTTTTTAGGACAACGTTATCGCGCGAAACGATATGTCACTTTAACTGGTCTAGTCCTGACACTAATTGTGGCAATAATCAATTTAAGAAATGTATATGTCGATGGTCCGCTTAAAGTAGAATTGGGTTCTTGGCCTGCACCTTATGGCATTATCTTTTTACTAGATAGTTTTAGTGCAATGTTGATTGTGACTAGTATCATTATCACCATTTTAATTACTGCATTTTCAAGTACCACAGCAGGAATTGATAGAGAACGTTATTATTATCACTTCTCTATCACATTTATGTTAGTAGGAATTATAGGTGCATTTACAACTGGAGATATATTTAACTTATTTGTATTTTTCGAAGTCTTCCTAATGTCATCTTACGCACTACTTGTACTAGGTGGCACTCAAATTCAATTACGCGAAACTGTCAAATACTTATTAGTTAATATAGTTACCTCAACATTCTTTGTAATTGCAGTAGCGATTTTATATTCCATCGTTGGTACGTTAAACATGGCAGATATTAGTGAAAAATTATCTACATTGTCTAACACACATAGCGGACTCTTAAGTATAGTCTTTATTTTATTTATCTTCGTGTTCGCAACTAAAGCCGGTGCTTTCCCTATGTACGTATGGTTGCCAGGTTCATATTATGCGCCACCATTTGCAATCATTGCATTTTTTGGTGCCCTACTAACAAAAGTAGGCGTATATGCGATTTTAAGAACTTTAAGCTTGTTCTTCCACAACACAATGAGTTTCTCGCACTATACAATTTTATTCTTAGCGTTATTAACAATCATTTTTGGTTCGGTAGGTGCGATTGCATACGATGACACTAAAAAGATAATTATTTATAATATCATGATTGCAGTCGGAGTTATCTTAGTTGGCGTAGCAATGATGAATGAAGCAGGTATTATAGGTGCGATTTACTACACAATTCATGACATGTTAGTCAAAACTGCCCTATTTTTACTTATAGGTGTGATGTATCAAATTACGAAATCTACAAGTCTTAAAGACTTTGGCGGTTTAATTAAACACTACCCTGTACTAGGATGGACTTTCTTCATCGCAGCGCTAAGTCTCGCTGGTATACCGCCTCTAAGTGGTTTTTATGGTAAATATTACATTGTACAAGCAACCTTTGAAAAAGGGTTTTATGTAAGTGGTATTATCGTATTACTTTCAAGTTTAGTTGTGCTATATTCAGTCATTCATATTTTCTTAAAAGGCTTTTTCGGGAAACCTAGAGGTTATGAGCCTACTCAAAGTGTTAACGTTAAACACGCTACTACTATTTCAATAATTGCTGTCGTCATCACAGTCGTATTTGGATTATCTGCTGATTTATTATATCCATTAATTTCTGAGGCGGCTCAATCGTTTTACGATCCTAGCATCTATATTGAGAGTGTCTTAGGAGGTAGATCATAATGGCTATTCAAATTATTTTAAACTTTATCTTAGCTTTTATTTGGATTTTCTTAAGTGGTAGCTATACATTAAATAACCTCTTACTCGGTTTCATACTAGGACTCGGATTCGTATATTTATTTAGTAGAATATTATCAGGAAGATTTTATTTCATAAAAATTTATAAGATATTAAAATTAGCGGTTGTATTTTTTGTAGAATTATTAAAAGCTAATATCGACGTCTTAAAAATTGTTCTACAACCTAAACTTAAGAATGAACCAGGTTTCTTCGTATATCACACTGATTTAAAAACTGATTGGCAAATCGTTTTATTATCTAATTTAATAACATTGACGCCAGGAACAGTCGTATTAGGTATTAGTGATGATAGAAGAAAAATATATATTCACTCTATAGATTTCAGTACTAAAGAAGAAGAAGTTGAAGGTATAAAATCTTCATTAGAGAGAGTAGTTAGAGAGGTGGGCGAAGACTGATGGTAAAAATCATCATGATTATTGCTTTAATTGTTGTTGCAATATCAATGTTAGCGATGTTTGTACGTATCATCAAAGGTCCCACATTAGCCGATAGAATTTTAGCGCTTGATGCAATCGGTTTACAACTAATGGCGTGTATCGCGTTATATAGTATATTCATAGGTTCAGAATATTTACTCGTTGCTATTTTATTAATTGGTATTTTGGCCTTTTTAGGAACAGCCGTCTTCTCAAAATATATGGATAAAGGTAAGGTGATTGAACGTGATAACGAACATCATCATTAGTTTAGCAGTTATCTTTGTCATTTTAGGAGCTATTATAAGTGCCGTTACTGCTATTGGTATTATAAGATTAAAAGATATTTATTCGCGTGGCCATGCTGCAGGCAAATCAGCAACTTTAGGTGCTATTTTTCTATTGTTTGGCACATTCTTATACTTTATCGCTACAGATGGATATATTAATATGCAATTAATCTTTGGTATTCTTTTTATTCTTGTAACTGGCCCACTTTCAAGTCATTTAATAATGAGAGCAGCTTATAATAATAAAACACCTTATACTAAAGATACGAAAATCGATGAACTAAAAAATGAATTTAAAGATAAAATGATTTAACTAATACAAGCAACTGACTAAATCGAAAAAGTTCTTATAGCAAACTTTATATAGCTCAAGTCACAATTGCGGGCGGGGACAGAATTCAAAATGATTTCTGTCCCCGCCCTTTTTTTATTGTCTAGTCTACATATTTATGATAATATAAATCGTAATTATTACGTTTTATAAAGAAAGAAGTGTTATTATGCATTGGACAATTATCGGTGGCGGTTTACAAGGTACAACAATTGCGATTCAACTAAGAGAATTAGGGCTATCTAGAGGTAAATTAACAATTATAGACCCTTATGCCACACTATGTGAACAATTTAATGATTTTTCTCATCGTATCAGCATGCCCTATTTGCGTTCACCAATTGTACATCACATCCACCCTAACCCATTCCATTTAAAACAATTCGCTAAAGTTCAACAATATGCGCACGGTACTTATGGTCAATACCAACGTCCTCAAACAGATATGTTTATGCATCATGTTCACGAACAAGTTCATCATTATGATTTAAACGAAAATCATATTCAAGGCTATGTAGAAGCATTAGCAAAGAAAGATGGGCAATGGCAAATACAATTAAATGATAATCAAGTCATACACACGGATTGCGTTATATTAGCAAATGGATGTACGCATAAACCCTACATTCCTAATATTTATCAAGATGCTGATGATGTGTGCCACATCTTCGATAAATCATTTAATACAACTATGTATGGACTTAGTTCTCACGTTATAGGAAGTGGTATTTCTGCTGCCCATTTAACTTTAAAACTTATAAATCAATCTCATGATAAAGTTATTCATTTATGGATGAATAAAGACATTGATATCCAACATTTCGATGCAGATCCAGGTTGGTTAGGTCCTAAAAATATGAATCACTTTTTAAATATTGAATCCTCTTTAGAACGGCAGTCTATCATTCAACACGAAAGACATAAAGGTTCAATGCCTAGAGAGTTATATTTACGACTTAAGAAACATATTCAATCTGGACGACTTATAATTCATAAAGAGAATATTTTATCAGTTGACCAACATCAAATTCATACAGAACAAGCGGCTGTCCCGTATGATTTCATTTTATTAGCAACCGGTTTTGAACCAACACTATTAAAACAGCCTATGATTCAATCATTAATTAAAAATGAAGATGCACCTTTAACACATTGTGGATTACCTTCTATTAGTTCTGAATTAGAGTGGTTACCTCAATTGTTTGTGTCAGGTGGTTTAGCAGATTTAGAACTGGGGCCTTTTGCTAGAAATATCATGGGTGGAAGAGAAGCCGCTCAAAGAATTAAGCAGGCCTATAAACGTTTATCGGCTCAACCTATCCAAAAACATGCTTAATTTCATTAGAAGTAATTGTCAACGTAACAACTATAAACTATTTTTTAATACGATCTCTTGTATATTTCTTATAAAAAAGCAGGCGCAGGACAGAATTCTTTATGAATTCACCGTCCCACGCCTGCGTTCTTTCTTAGACAAATACTTTTACAATTAGGATATTTAAAATGATGCTTAATCGAACTAAAGCAGCGTTTGGTATTTTATTGCTTTAAAAGTTTAATTCCAATTGTTCCTCTCATAACACTTATCAATTGGCCTTGTTCACTTTTTATTTCTATATTCCAAACTTGAGTTGTACTTCCTTTATGAATAATCGTTGCTGTAGCAATAACACGACCTTCTTTAACCGAATGAATATGGTTAGCATTCATTTCTAAACCTAGTGGTATGAACGAATTCGTATCGATTAGATTAGCAGCGCCTAATGAACACGCTGTTTCACCTAAAGCAATTGTTGCACCACCATGCAAATAACCAAATGGTTGTTTAACTTTATCAGTAACAGGCATTGAAATTACTACTTTACCCTCTGATGTTTCTTCAATCTGCATTTCGAACGTTTCCAATAAGTTAGTCATTTAATTGTTCACCTCATTACACCTATAATATCATAGCTGCAATCGTACCAAATACCATTAAAGGTATATTATAGAATAAGAAATTCGGGATACATGTATCGCGAATATGATCATGCTGTCCATCCACATCTAACCCAGCTGTTGGCCCTAGTGTAGAATCACTTGCGGGAGATCCTGAATCACCTAAAGCACTCGCAGTTCCTACTAGAGCGATTAGAGCCATAGTGCTTAAGCCGAGTGAAGCACCAAGTGGAATAAATAATGTCGCAATTATAGGAATTGTTGCAAATGATGAACCAATTCCTAAAGTTACAATTAAACCAATAATGTACATGATGACAATACTTAATAACTTGTGACCACTTGAAATGTCAGTCAAACTTGATACTAATTTTTCGATATCTCCAGTTGCATTCATGACACCTGCGAAACCATTAGCTGAAAGAATAACAACACCTATAAATGACATGATTTTAATACCTTCAACAAATTGACTATCCAATTCTCTCCATTTGTAGACACCTGAAACAAAGAATACGAGTACACCTGCTAATGCACCAAAAATCATTGAATCTGTAAAAGTTTGAACTAAGAATGTAGCTAATATAGCGACTATTGTAACTACGAGTACATAAGGTTTAATTTCATTAATTGTATTCTCATCTTCCACATAAGTTTCTGTTTTATATTCTCGTGGTTTACGGTAATAAAACATACCCAAGATTAAACCAACTATATAACCAAGTGAAGGAATCAACATGGCTTTCCAAATCATATTAAATTCGATAGGATGATGTGCTTTTTGGAAACCGCTTTGAATAATTTGGTGGAAAATTTGTCCAAAGCCATATGGTAATAGGACATATGGCCAACATAAACCAAATCCGATGACTAGAGCAATAAGTCTTCTATCAATTTTTAAATCATTAAACAGACTTAATAGTGGCGGTATAACTATTGGAATGAAAGCAATGTGAACCGGTATAAGGTTCTGACTCATTATACTCATCGCAAGTAAAGCTATGATAATAATGATTTTTACTTTTATTCTTGATAGTCTGCTATTTTCAGAGTGAATTGCGCGGATTATCTTAGTTACAAGATAATCTGTAATACCACTATATGAAATCAATGCTGCAAATCCACCCAATAATGCATAGCTTAGCGCTACCTCGGAACCGTCTACAATATTTTTTCCAAATACACTGATTACCTTTTCAACACTCATTCCAGAAATGAGACCGCCTACTAATGCACTAATGAACAGACTAATAACTACATTTAGTCTACATAAGCATAAAACAATCATTAATAATACGGCTATTACAACTGCATTAAACATAACAACACATCCTTTATCTCTCTACCGAACTAAAGTATTTAATATGTTCCTTATCATACCAAGTAGCTAATACGTTGTCAATGTAGAATTACATTCTAAGTTAATAAGATTATGCTTATTAAATAAGGAGTAAAAACATGCAACAGCACATGTTTCTACTCCTTAACCAAATAATTTCTACTTTTCTAATTATCTTAACCAATTTAATACAGTAGTAATCATGCTGCCAGTTGGGCCTTTTGGACCTTTATAGCTCGTCTTGTTAGTTGTCGCAGGACCAGCAATATCGAAATGGATATGTGGTGTAGATCCACTAAAATGAGTAATAAATGTGGCTGCAAAGAGTGCTTTTCCATGACCGTTTGTATGATTGACCAAATCTGCAACGTCAGATTGACGTATTAATCGTTGCTCAGTTTGAGTCATAGGTAATTCAAAAGCATATTCATTCATTTCTTTAGCACTAACTCGTATTTCCTCAATCTCTTTATCTGCATTAGAGTTAAATAAAGCTGCTTTATCTTCACCTAGTGCTGCAACTGCAGCTCCAGTTAATGTAGCGAAATCTAAAATTATCTTAGGTTGAAATTGATTAGCATAGAATACAGCATCTCCTAGTACTAAACGCCCTTCCGCATCACTATTTAACATTTCAACTGTTTCACCACTCAATGCCGTCAATACATCATCAGGTTTCATTGCATTACTGCTTATCATATTTTCAGCAGAAGCAATAACTCCTACAATATTGATAGGAAGTTGCAAGCGTGATATCGCATCAATCATTCCAACTACATTAGCTGCGCCACACATATCAAATTTCATAGTCTGCATACCTATCTTCGATTTAATGCTATAGCCACCTGAATCGTATGTAATCCCTTTTCCTACTAATGCAATTGGTGCGTCTTCACTGTCACCACCATTATATGTCATAGTTATTACAATAGGAGGATTCTCCGACCCTTTACCAACAGCATGAATAAGTCCGAATCCTTCATCTAATAATTGTTTTCCATCTTTAATATCAACTTTTACTGATGTTTGATCAAAGTGTTGCGTAACCTGTTCAGCAAAATAATTAGGCGTCAGTATATTAGGTGGCATATTACTATAGTCACGTGCAACATTAACCGATTGTCCGATTATAGCACCATTGATAAAATATCGATGCAAGTCTTCTTTATTCGTACTTATGTTTAACTCTAATTGATAGGGTGCAGATTTATCAGATTTATAGTTGTCAAAACTATAAACTGCCTGTTCACTTTGTAGTCCCATAACCTCTGCGACTTGGGTTTGCTCCATTTTCTTTGAAATCAATGTATCGAATAATACATCTGCTTCAGTTACACGTTCTTCTTTTAAAAATTGAAATAAATTGCCGAAAGCTCTCAATAGCGCACCATAATCAAGCGTCTTTAAATTTCCTAATCCAATAGTAATAAGTCGTTTTGATGAGTCTTTTAAAGGTAACAAAGTTGAAGATATTTTACCTAATTGACTACTAACTAAATGATGATGACGGTATGTATCAATTTGTTTTGTTATATCTTCATTATTGTAACTAATATAACCAAGTTGATTGATGTGATCAGGCAACCCTATAATAAGTACTTCTGAATTTAAAACTGTATTACTTATATTGAAATTAACCATAACCTCTACACTTCCTTTTTATATCATATAAAAGAAGGAGTGGAACAGAATTCACAATGAATTCGTTGTTCCACCCCCATAAGGATGACTAGAAATGAGAAAAGCTTGATTTATGCGCTTTTTCAGTTCAGTCAGCTACTGCGAATTTGCATTGTAGCTTTAAATTAATATTTATTTTCAAAATCATATTAGATAATTTATATGAGAAACTTAGAATTTACCTTTTTTGAATGCTAAGCCTACGCCACCGATTTTGAATACTGCACGAGTATCGATAACTTTTTTCATGAATGCAGCTTTTTTACCAGTAATGTCTCTACCGTATACGATACCAACACCATCATGTGCACCTAATGAACATACAGTACCACGATCAACATATTCAAAGTCTGTAGCTGCTTGACCGTTTAAGATGTTTTTAATGCTTTTCGCAACGTGTTCACCTTGTTGCATTGCAATTTGTGCTGTAGTTGGTAATGGACGTTCTTCACCAGCTGGGATGAATGCTGAAACGTCACCAATAACAAAGATATCATCATGACCTTCAATAGTTAAATCTTGTTTAGTCACGATACGTCCACGTTTAACACCTTCGAATGATTCTTCCATTAATTTACTACCACGAACACCAGCAGCCCAGATTGCTGTGCCAGCTTCTAGTTGTTGTTCTTGATCATTAATTTTAACTACGAAACCTTTTTCGTTACAAGCAACGATTGGTGTAGCAATTTTGAATTCAACACCACGATCTTCTAAGTAGTTAACTGCGTAATTAACTAATTCATCAGAGAACATTGGTAACATTTTTGGTGCTGCTTCAACACAAGTTACTCTAACTTTGTTTTGATCAACACCGTATTTATTACATAATTCAGGAATTCTTTCAGTTAATTCACCTAAGAATTCGATACCTGTAAAGCCTGCACCACCAACTAAGATAGCTAAGTCTTTATCATCTTTTTCTTTAGAAGCTGCATAGTTTGCAAATTTATCTTCGATGTGACGAGATAATTTACGTGCAGTTTCAATATTTTCAATTTGGAATGCATAGTCTTTCATACCATTAATACCAAATGTTTCACTTTCGAAACCTAATGCTACTACTAAAATGTCGTAATCATAGATACCGTGATTAGTTTCTACTTTTTTAGCGTTACGGTCGATTTTAGTTACTTCTGCATTGATAAATTTAACTTTATCTTCTTTAATTACACTTTCAATTGGGTAAATTAAATCTTCATAGTTTAATGTACCAGCTGAAGCTTCATGTAACCAAGTTGCTTCGTAGTGATATTTATTTTTGTTAATTAATGTAATATCCGCTTCGTCAGCAGAAAGTTCTTTTTGTAATTTAGTTACTGTTTGTAAACCAGCATAACCTGCACCTAAAACAAGTACTTTTTTACGATCTTGTGCCATTTCATTCACCTAAGCTTTCATAATTATTTTCTTAAATGTAGAAAAAGGCTACAAATTTCAGAACATAACAAAGTTCAGATGTAACAATATATTTTACCTTAATATATGTTTATCTGATTCATTTAAAAGACTTTGCACTTAACCTATTGTTCATCCCCATTTATAGTCTTAGTCAACACTTTCATTTTCAGTTCGATTTTATGAACTTTAGTTCACAAAAAAGACAAAGTTCAATCCATCTTCAATTTTATAGCTTTTATAGTTCATTTTCAAGCAACAACAAGACTATTATTAAAATAATCATATTATCCTGAAAATTACTGTCTTAAAGGATTACCCTTAGTGATAAATTACTTGCAATTATATTAGCATTCTTCCGGATTTCCAGCTACTTTAGCAGTTCTAAATGAACTACCACAACCACATGAAGCGATTGCGTTAGGGTTATCAATTTGGAATCCTCCACCCATTAAAGATTGTTTGAAATCAATAGTCGTACCATTTAATACAGGCACATCATATTTGTCTACTAATACTTTTAATCCATAAAATTCAAGTACTTCATCGTTTTCTCCTGGTTGTTCTTCAGCTGACATGCCATATGTTAGACCTGTACAGCCACCACCGTTTACTTTAATCTTTAAATATCCATCTTCCATGTCATTACTTTTCAACATATCTTTTACTTCATAAGCTGCTGCTTCAGTTAATGTTACAGTTGACATAAACCATTCCTCCTATAATAAGTTAGTAAAGTCATTCTCTTCTATATGTTTATAAATATTATTTAATAACTCATCTGGTGTATCACCTTCAACAGTATCACCATCTACCAATGCATACAACCCACATGAACATACGCCACAATTATTTAAACATCCGTATTCTAATACATCCACATCAGGATCATTCTCAAGTTTATCGTAAACGTAGTCTCCGCCTTTTGCCATATTTGAAATGCAAAATTCGACTAATGGAAACATACTTCACCTTCTTCTTCATTTTTTAATTATATTATTATAACAAATCTTAACTTGGACTGCATTGTCCTCGCTCAACATTTTCATATTATTTAGAACAACAATACACATCTATATCTTTAGCTTAGTTTCCCTATCACACATTTCATTGTAGTCATTTTGAAAAAAAGATATAATAACTATATACATATATCATACACTTTATTGTTAGGGGCAATAAATGTGGTTGATAAACTACTTTGATTGTTTGAAATTTTTAAATAAAAGTTTATGCAATTTACTAAAGTTTGCTTAATTCAAAGGGTATTAGTCAAAATTATTTCGGAATAACAAATTTTTATAAAGGGGTATAACAGATGAAAAATTTAGTATTACTTGGTGGCGGCTATGGTAATATGCGTATTATGTCGCGTATCTTACCTGATGCATTACCAGAAAATTATACTTTAACGTTAATTGATCGTATGCCATTCCATGGCTTGAAACCAGAATTTTATGCTTTAGCTGCGGGTACTAAGTCTGATAGTGATGTTCGTATGAATTTTCCTGATTCAGAACGCGTTAATACAATTTACGGAGAAATTAATGATATTGATTTAGATGCTCAAATCGTATCTGTTGGTAATACAAAAGTAGATTATGATGAATTAGTTATTGGCTTAGGTTGTGAAGATAAATATCATAATGTTCCTGGTGCTGAGGAATACACGCATAGTATTCAAACACTCTCCAAAGCGCGCGAAACATTTCATAGTATTAGTGAATTACCTAGTGGCGCTAGTGTAGGTATTGTTGGTGCTGGCTTAAGCGGCATCGAGTTAGCAAGTGAGCTTCGTGAAAGTCGTGAAGATTTAGAAGTCATACTATATGACCGTGGTGAGCGAATTTTAAGGAATTTCCCTGAAAAATTAAGCAATTATATCGCTAAATGGTTCCGTGAAAACAATGTTAAAGTAGTGCCTAATTCTTTAATTGATAAAGTGGAACCAGGAAAAATCTATAATAGTGGTACACCAGAAAATGTTGATTTAGTTGTCTGGACTGCTGGAATTCAACCGGTTGAAGTTGTAAGACATTTACCGATTGATATCAATCGAAGTGGACGTGTCATCATCAATCAATATCATCAAGTTCCAACATACCTTAATGTATTTATAGTCGGAGATTGTGCTGATTTACCTCATGCACCAAGTGCACAATTAGCCGAAGTTCAAGGTGATCAAATCGCTGATGTACTTAAGAAACAATGGAATAATGAACCATTACCAGATAAAATGCCTGAATTAAAAGTACAAGGTTTCCTTGGTTCACTTGGCGAGAAAAAAGGCTTTGCCTATATTATGGACCGTACAGTTACCGGACGTCTTGCTCATATACTTAAATCGGGCGTCTTATGGTTATATAAATATCATAATGGTTAATATTAAAATATGGGGTAGGATAGAATTCATCATGAATTCTATCCTACCCCAACCTCTTTTTCTCAAGAATTATATTTTAAATTATTTTGCAAAATGTTTATCTACAAAATTTGTAATTTGCTTTGTTTGAATGTAACCATCTGCTACATACTCATCATTCATTGTAATTAAAGGATAAAATAACTCATCTTCCTCAATTTGTTCAATATACTGTTGGTCATGATCACTTAAATTATCTGTTTGATTTTGAAAATCAATGTATGTGTATTCAAATTGAATGTCTGGATACTTTCTTTCTAATAAAGGCTTAATCCATTCAAATGTATTAATAGATGTTGGTGCATTGACGCAACTTGCACATACGACATCAGCGCCATATACTACCACGCTTACTTTAGTCATACTCAAATCCCCCGTTTTGTTTTATAGATTTTTCTTTCTTTATCTATTATAATAAATTAATAATGAATTTATGAAGTAATTTACTTGAAAGGAGACATATCTCATGCCTACTGAGAATGCAACAATGTTTGATCAAGTAGCTGAAGTCATTGAACGTTTACGTCCATTTTTATTACGTGATGGTGGAGACTGTACATTAGTAGATGTAGAAGATGGTATCGTGAAATTACAATTACACGGAGCTTGTGGTACTTGTCCTAGCTCAACAATCACATTAAAAGCCGGCATTGAACGTGCGTTACACGAAGAAGTTCCGGGCGTTATCGAAGTTGAACAAGTATTCTAAGCGTCTAACATATATGATATATATCCAATAAAGCACCAACGCGCAGAGTTCTTAAACTCTGCGCGTTGGTGCTTTTGTTAATTATTGGTGTTCATGTTGTTTATTATGATCTTTGTTGTGCGGGTTTTTGTCATCATTCATATGTTGAACAATATGTTGGTTCATGTGAGCCCAACCTTTCCAACCTACGTGAACGACATCACTAAGAACATATTTCTCATAATCTTTATCTGACATATCATACACCTTACCACCATGTGCTACTACAGTTTGATGTATTTTCTTATAGACTGGTTCTCTTGTTGAGCGTTCAATACCTAAGTGATCATACCATTTACCATTCACCGGTAAAATAACATATTGTACGTCTGCACCTGCATTATGCATTGTATCCACTAACAATGATAAATCATTAAATTCTGGAGAGTTCATTTTAAACTCATATTTACGATGATTCATTGGCTTTTTATGCATAAGTTTTTCCCAATATTCATTACGTATTCCATAATTATTTGATGATGAGCGTTTCTCACCTAATGTCACAGCTTTATCTTGCATTTCCTGCCATGATACATTTGGCTCTGTCACAGGTTTCACATGTGATAATGGCGACTTATCTAATGAGAAGTAAGTTTTAATCGCTTCAATTTTTAATAACTGATTCTCTTTAAAGCGAGAAACATAGTTACCATCTACTTCACCGTGATTATTTACGACGCCTTTCAAGAATTCTTTATTCGACGCACTTTTAAATTGTAATAAGCGTTTGGCGTATCTCTCTTTTAATTCTGAAGGCATATCTTTTTGTTGAAATAACTGATTAATTTGATTTGGTGTTGTACGTGCTGCAAAATCACGATCATTAACACCATGTGTACTAAACCATTGTGGTGAAATAATAAATGTCATCTTTTTCCCTTTTAGTTGATCATATTGACCAGCTAATTCAATTGCATTGATTAAATCTGTATTACCACCCGTACCAATTAGAAAAATTGGTTTAGTATGTTTTCTATGATTTAGAGCAAGTGCAGGGTTAAATGGATCTAATTTATTTAGTTCACTTGACCCATATATTGGATAATATTTATCACTACTAAATAGTTTATTTTGAATGAGCGTACCTTTAAGAACTTGATCTGTTAAAGATATTCTATTATTAGCGACTGCCTTGTTTGTAACTAATCCAGTAAACCAGCTAGCAGGCATTAATACGAAGGCTAGAAATAAAATGCCGCTAATAATAATTGGTAAAAATGGTTTTAATTTCATCGTAATTCTTCTAATGCTTCAACAATTTTGTTTGGAGTTGCCCACTCATCACGATCGAAATCCATGATAGATACTTCAATGCCTAATCTGTTTTGAATCTCAAGTAATAAACCTACCGTTTGGAATGAATCGATGATACCCTCTTCGAAGATTTCAACATCAGGGTTCTCTTTTACAACATCATTTTCTGCCACATCAGCTAATAAATCTAATACTTGTTCTTTAAATTCCATAATTTATGACTCCTTTTAAATTAATTTTCCTGAAAAGATTAAAAATCCAAATGCTACAAAATGGAAAGTAATGATAATACTCAACGCTGTAGTAAAACCATTTTGCCAACGTGGTGGATGTTTCTTTCTCCAACGTTCATAGTATCCATAACCAATAAACATTAGTCCATGGTAAATACCATAAACGATATAGAATAACTCTAAACCATGCCACACACCCATGATAAAGAAGTTTAAGAAGAATGCGAAATTAGACATCGCAAATTGACTTTTAAATGTTTTTTTACGTGACATATAGAATAATGTACGCATATAAATACAATCTCTAAACCAGAATGATAATGACATATGCCATCTATTCCAGAAGTCTTTTATATTTTTAGCTTTGAAAGGTTGCTTGAAGTTAGGCGGTGTATTAATACCGTATAAATAACTTACTGCTACAGCAAACAAGCTATATCCTGCAAAATCAAAGAATAAATAGAAACTATAAGCATACATATATAGCCATTTATGAGTAAATCCATCTAGATTCATTAATAATGGATGAATTGCATAAACATTGATTAAATAAGCGATAATATACTTGTATAAAAATCCAAGCATAATCATGTGTATCGCTTTGGCAACCATTTCCCTATATTGTTCACTTGTAGGAACCTTTTTATCGTCTTTAACAAAACGTTTATAGCGATCAATTGGCCCTGAAGATACCGTTGGGAAGAAAGAAATGAATTGGAATAATTTCCCAACTTTGATCTCTTTAATAGATCCATCTCGAATCTCCATAATTAATTGCACACTTTTAAACGTTACATAAGAAATACCTAGGAAACCTACAAATTCTATAAGCTTGTGTTCATGGAAATGGATTTGTTGACCACCTAGCCATGAGCTTTGTAATACTTTAACAATCGCTAATGGCAAAATGGATAAAATCATAACAATGACAAATTTGCTAAATGTATTACTCTTCTGTCTTGATTTATAATATCCCATGATTAATAACACTTGCCATATGAGATAAATTACAAAACTAATGAGTTGAATACTTAAATATTTATTACCGAATAAATTATGTTTATCTGATGAAAAGATGACGACAATCATAATTGCAGTACTTAAACCGTTATAAATATAGCTTCGCTTACCTAAAAATCCGAGTATGATGACTGGTAAAAGTACTATAAATGCAACTAAGAAGAAGGTAAACGTGCCATATGGAATCATGCGTTAATATCCTCTGCGACTTGTTTACGATCAAGCTTTCCGTTTGACGTTAATGGTAACTGTTTCATCCAAACAAATTTTCTCGGAATCATATATTCAGGTAAGCGAGATTTTAGTTCAGATTTAATTTGTCTTGTCATTTCTAAATCATCTTTAACTTCTTCAGTCGGAACGACAGCACCGATTAAATGTATTACTTTATTATTTTTATATACTGGAACGACAACAGTTTCTCTAACAAATTCTGATTGTCTAAGTTGCGTTTCAATTTCTTCCAATTCCATTCGGTAACCGTTAAGTTTAATTTGGAAATCAATTCTTCCTTGAATGAACCATTGCCCATCTTTCTCGATGGCTTTATCACCCGTATGATATATACGAAGTCCATCTTCAAAGTTAAATACCGCATCGGTTTTTTCTTTGTTATCTAAATACCCAAGACTAACACTATTACCTTTAATAACAAGTTCACCTTCGTCTGTTGTAAACAATGATGTGTTAGGTCTTGAAACACCAACAGGTAGCGGGTTATAAGCTTCAATAATTTCAGGTGTCAATTTAATGCCTGTAACAGCTACTGTCGCTTCCGTAGGTCCATACGTGTTATAAACCACTGCACTTGGATATCTATCTAAAAGTGCTTTCGCAGTTCTATGAGGTAAGATTTCTCCACAGAAGAAGAAATGATTTAAGCTTGGGTAACTTGATTCGTTAAGGTTAGGTAATAGCAGGCACATTTCCATAAATGATGGTGTAGATACCCATGCATTGATTGGTGTATTTACTAACATTTCATTGAGTAATTTAGGTTTATTGATCATTTCTTTATCTACTAAATTAAGTGTGCCACCTGATGTTAAACAAGGATAAATTGCCATGACTGATAAATCGAACGAGAATGGTGCTTGATTTAACCACTCTTGTGAACCTTCTGATTCATTAAGTGATACCATCCATTCTGCAAATTCTATTAAACTTGCATATTCGATCTGAACACCTTTAGGCTCACCTGTTGAACCAGATGTAAAAATAGTATATACAACATCCGTTAATCCCATTTGACTGTCAAATAGTGTTGGATTATCAGAATCTTGGATACTTTGGATTGTAAGTTCTTGTATATTGGAATGATTTAATTGTGTATCTGTTGTGTTAAATATAATGTCCGGTTGTACTTTATTTATAATCATATTCACACGTTCACTTGGTACTGAAGTATCAATAGGTACATAGCCACAACCTGCTTTGATAGCACCTATCATTCCTACTAACATGTAAGGTGACATATGTCCATAAACGATTAACGGCTTATGATTATCTTGTAATAGATGCGCTAATTTACTAGATTCATCCATTAATTGTTGATATGTTAATTCTTCATCTTTATGTCTAACTGCTACACGTTCAGGATTACTTTGACCGAAGTCATTTATTAAATTTATGATATCTGTCATAATTAGACTCCTTATTAAAATTCATTGTAAATGAAATTATTATGTGTATCGCCGGAACCATAAATTAGGTACAGCGCAATAAATATCGCTAAATATAAAAGTGTTAATAAATAAGGTTTAGCTTTCTCATAATATTGCATCATCTTATGATTATTCTCTTTCAATGCACTATTGCACCTCACTATCATTTCAAATATCGGAGTGAAGTATTCGTCCTACTCCTGAGTTAAAACCGAATTCCCGAAAACAAAACAAAATTCATTAAATATAATTTTTATATATTATACATTCATCTTATTATAATTAAAATTTGATTTTAAAGCAAATTAATTTTTCCACTTCAAACTATTGTGCTAATGATGCTAAATTAACACTTAAAAAATTAATAAGATTTTATGCGTTAATGTTACTATCAACAACATTGCATTAGTGGCAATGATGAATTCAAATGACAATAATTATATTAGTACCAAATAGTTAGCTTAACAATTACATACGGTATAACAAAACTGTTAGTTATAATAAAAGAACCTCTATCGTTCATGGTTAAATCTTTACCTGAACGTTAGAAGTTCTTAAAATTTATTTATTAGTAATCGGAGTCAACGGTTTTGCTCCTTTTAATATCGCAGCAATGTTATCAACACATAATTGAATCATTCGATCTCTAGTTGCTACAGAAGCACTACCTATATGCGGTAGTATGACTGCATTCTCCATTTTCAAGAGAGGGTGTTCAAGTTTAATAGGTTCCTCACGTAAGACGTCTAAACCACATCCACCAATTTCATGATTGTCCAATGCATCAATTAGAGCATCCTCGTCTACAATAGCACCGCGGCCGATATTAATGAAGATTGCATCGTTTTTCATTTTTGAAAATGCATCTTTATTAAACTTATTCTCAGTTTCAGGTGTCAATGGCGCAGTACAAACGACAAAATCACTGTCTGCTAATAATGTATCAAAGGATACATAACTTGCATTTAGTTCTGTTTCTGCATCTTCATGTCTTGAACGATTATGATACAAGATAGTGGTATTAAATCCTTGAAGTCGACGTGCAAAACTCTTTCCAATATCACCCATACCATAAATACCTACAGTTGAACCATGAACATCCTTACCAGATAATAAGTATGGTCCCCAACTTTTCCATTCACCATCTTGTACATATTTTTCCGCTTCAACAATACGTCGTGCCACAGTTAACATTAACGTAAACCCTAACTCGGCTGTCGTTTCCGTAAGTACTTCAGGTGTATTAGTAACGACTATACCTTTTTCTTGAGCTAACTTAACATCAATGTTGTCAAAACCAACCGCCATATTTGCAATAATTTTTACATTTTTAGCATGTTCGAGACATGTGGCATCAATCTTTTCACTTAATGTGATGAAACATGCATCAACATCTTCTAATTCTTTTAAAAATTGCTCTCTAGGCATAGGTTCAAATGCTTCTTTCCACATTTTAACGTCGCCGAACTGTTCCAATTGCTCTACGAAACGATCTGGAATTTGACGTGTGACTAGAATTTTAACCATGTCATGCCACCCCTCTTTTTATTTTTGGGCATTTCTTTCTAATTCTGAAATTGCTACATTTAAGTCTTTAAATGAATATGTTGGTTGTTGGTCTTTTTCTTTTAGTTCTTCATAAGTCGTTACACCAGTTTGTACATGAATTGTGTCAACACCGACATTAATACCAGACATGATATCGGTATCATACAAATCGCCAACCATTGCTACGTCTGATTTATCTAATTTCAAGATGTCTAAAGCAATATCCATAATGACTGGCTCCGGTTTACCAATAAATTGTGGTGCTTGACCTGTAGATACACTAACTACGCTTGTAATCGCACCATTACCTGGTAAGAAGCCACGTTCTTTAGGAATCGATACATCAGGGTTCGTTGAAATAAATCTTGCACCCTTACGTACTGCAAGCGTTGCCACAGCTAATTTTTCGTAAGTAACGTTTTCATCTAAACCAATCGCAACATAATCAACGTTTTCATCATCTTTTACAGTTAATCCAGCTTCAGTTAAAGCTGTGCGTAAGCCACTGCCGCCAAGCATGTATACCGTGGCATCACTTTTCTCATCTGCAATATAATTTGCTGTTGCTAAGGCAGACGTTACAACTTCCTCAGGTTTCGCATCAATATTCATTTCTTTTAATTTTTGCGTTACCTCTTCAGGCGTCTTTGTAGAGTTGTTTGTAACATATAAATGCGGGATTTGATGATTGTTTAAGTAGTCAATAAATTGTGCTGCACCATCGATTTCATCTGTACCTAGATACATAGTTCCATCTAAGTCGATTAAATAACCTTTATAATTCTTCATTACTTATTGTCTCCTTTTCCAAAAGCGGTAACTGGAACATTCTCTTTCTCAAGGAACTGAGTTACCTCTTGAATAAACTGTTCATAATAAGGCAAAGCCTCGTCAAATAATGGCTGAATCTTGCTATTATCAAGTTCTGTATAATGGTGTGCGAACTGTTTTCTAACGTCAACTGTTTCATTAACATATTGTTGAGTAGATTTCGAAATAACACCTTCTAGTTCAAGAATATCAATGACATCTTTATAATTTCCTGGATCTCTCAAGATAAAACCATCGATAATCATATTACCTATATCCACAGATGATTCAATTAACATTTGTGCGATACGTTCAAATGCATAATGATTTCCTTTATTCGATTCATAATCTTTAATTAGTTGATTTAAGTAAGTTAATTTTAAAGTAAGCTGATCTTTATCTACAAAATACATATCCTTCACCTCTTAATATGTCTATCATATCACAGTTTTGCATAGGTCTTCATTTGTCGTTATACTTAATTAAAAATACAAGATAAAAGGAGTTCTACTCTTATGATAGATATGTACTTATATGATGATGAAGAACAAAGCCAAGTACAGTTTGTAGGCTTTGTAGGTGAACATAGCCGTTATGATTTAATGCTCGTTCAAACAGATCGTCATTACGGTAAGACACTTGTGCTAAATATGCAAACAAACAAATTCGGTATTATCGGGACAGATGATATTGAAGAAGAAGGATATATCGCGCATATTTTAGGTGTGAGTCAAGAAGAAAGTGATGAAATCATTGAATATCTTAATCAAGTCATTCAATAATTACTATTTTAAAAGCTGTGAAAAAATCTCTTCTCTTAGATTTCTTCACAGCTCATTTTATTAATTCTATAGTTACTCATCTTGGTGCTTAACTTCCTGAATGGTAGGTTTAATTTTAACATCATGTAATTTATCTTCAGAATCAGACAAAATAACATCCTCTTCATCATGATTTAATTGTTGTACCTCTTTGTTAGATAAATGACGTAATACAAAATAAGGACAACCGAAATTGCAATATTCTAATATATAATCTTGAATACTCGAAAAACGTTTCGAGATTTCAGCTTTTTTATTCGTATCCTTATAAAAACCTTTTAATCGTAGCTGATCATATCCAAAATCCCCTACAATAAAATCATACTTATCTAATATATCTGAATATCTCGATGCAAATAATTCTTCATCAAAGCATGATCTATATTCTTCAATGATTTCAAAATATTGTTGACCTATCTTTATCATAATTTGTCACCTTTAACTCGTATAATAAAAACTTAGATTACACAATTCAATTTAAAATGTGCAACCTAAGTCTCTAAAAACTTAATCTAAACCGTTTAATTGTTCAAATTAATTTTGTTGTAATTTTTCTTCACCTAGACGGTGTTTTTCTTTAGCCGCTTCATTTACTTGTTCGTCGGCATGATAAGAACTACGTACCATTGGGCCAGCTTCACAGTGTTTGAAACCTTTGTCCATAGCTACTTTTCTTAATTTACCAAATTCTAATGGTGTATAGTATTTTTCAACTTTTAAATGCTTACGTGATGGTTGTAAATATTGACCAATTGTTAAAATGTCTACATCATTTGCACGAAGATCATCCATTGTTTCATAAATCTCTTCAATCGTTTCTCCTAAACCAACCATTAAGCTTGATTTAGTAGGAATATCTGGTTGCAATTCTTTAGAACGACGTAAGAACTCTAATGTTCTTTCATATGTTGCACGTGCACGAACTCTTGGAGTTAAACGACGTACTGTTTCGATATTATGGTTTAAGATATCAGGTTTAGAAGCCATTAATGTTTCAAGTGCTTCATAGTCACCACCCATGTCTGATGGTAAGATTTCAATTGTTGTGAATGGATTACGTTCACGTACTTTACGTACAGTTTCTGCATATACGTTAGAACCTGCATCTCTTAAGTCATCACGTGCAACTGCAGTGATAACAACGTGTTTTAAATTCATTAACTCAACTGATTCTGCAACACGTTCTGGTTCATTTAAGTCTAATTCATTAGGTAAGCCAGTTTTAACTGCACAGAAACGACATGCTCTTGTACATACTGCACCTAAAATCATAAATGTAGCAGTTCGTCTAGCTCCCCAACATTCATGTATATTTGGACACTTTGCTTCTTCGCAAACAGTGTGTAAGTTCTTTTCACGCATCATCTTCTTGAGGCCAATATAGTTTTCGTTCGTGTTAAGCTTAATTTTCAACCAATCTGGTTTACGTAAGATTTCTTCATTTTTAGTAGCCATAACCACGTATACCCTCCTGTATAATCTATCTTTTCCTATTATAACGAAATTTACATTAAATTAAAACGTAATAAACCATAAATTTCAACCTTGTATTTAATTCCATTATATACATAAATCTATTTGTGTTATTCTATTGCAGTCTCAATAACTTATCTTTAAAGATATCTCTAAGGAACTGAGGCATAATATAATCAATTGACTTCCCTTTCAATATAGGGAAATATCTACCAAACGTATACATATCAACTGTTCCTAAAGTGTATATTTTATCATCAACTATCTCTTCACCATTAACAAAGAATCTATTTTCTGACTGGATAAAACCGCAATTATATAAAATATAGCCTCCAAATATATCTCCTCTAAAACCTAGTCCTTGAGCATGTTCATGCATATATTCTTGCTTTTGACTTTTTTCAATTACTTTTTTCAATTCACTACCTGTCAAACGTACGCGCACTAGATTAATTGGATGTGGCAACATTTTATGAATATCATATTCCGTTAGTCTATCCGCTTCAATTCCTTTTACAATTAAACCAGCATTTATGATAGTACAATCTGTATTAGTAAATTCAAATACACTTTCAGCTAATAAATAAGTCGTTTTAGTAATGACATCTGTTTTACTACTTAAGTTGATAGGATAATCAATCACCGGTTCACTCATCAATGCCTTTCCTTCTGACTCATAATCTGTTTCAACCATAGGTAATGTTTCAACCGGATAAATAATCGCTTCTTTACTAACAACCTTTTTATTTTCAATAGTTAAATTAACTTCACCTAAATAATAACCATATTTACCGGCAGCTGCCATAAGTACGCCATTATTCATTTCACCCTCATCAAAATGATGGTGTGTATGACTCCCAAGAATCACATCAATTTCAGGAATCTCTTGGCATAACTTTTCATCAAAAAAGATGCCTACATGACTCATCACAATAAGTACATCATAATTACCCTGTTTATTAGCGATTTCATCTTTAATCGCTTCTAAAGGATCCGTTACAATCCAATCAAGCGCTCTGTAAAATGGTGTGAAAGGTGCTGTTGCAGCCACAAATAAAATACGTACGCCTTCAATTTCTTTAATACATGATGAGGCTATGTTATGAGGTAACTTCCCTTCCTCATCAATAACATTTGTACAAATGACGTTAAATGTCGCATTATTATATAAATTATTTAATGCTTCATGAGAGATGGTCATACCTTCATTATTACCTATCGTCGCAATATCGCACTCAGCCTCATTAAGCAAGTCGACATTCTTACGACCTATCGTTGCTTGAGTCACTGGTGCTGATAAATCCACATGGTCGCCTATATCTAAATAGAGTGAGGGATGTTGAAGTTGAGGTCTATGTTCTGCCATATAAGATGTAATACGTGCATATTCGTTTAAATGACTATGAATATCGTTCGTGTGAAAAATGGTTAACTTCACTTAAATTCCCCCTATATTTATTTAAAGAAAAGATTTAATAATTAAGTATACACCCATTATCAACATAACCGTACGTAATAGCGTTACAACAGTTTCAGATTTAATCGAGTGGTTAACACGAACGCCAATTTGGGCGCCAATATAACTTGAAATAATAAGAACTATAGAATATGACCATGCAACATGTCCTTGTAAAATGTGACCTATAGAACTCATAACACTTGAAAAGAAAATCATCATCATGCTTGTACCAACTGCAACGTGTGGTGGAAATCTGAACACAATCAACATTAGTGGCGTCATTAATGCGCCACCACCAATTCCGAATAGACCTGTTAAAATACCAATGAACAGTGTCGCAACAAATGCAAATAAAGGTGGTACGCTATAGTGATATGTCTTCCCTTCAGAATCAACATACGTTTTACGATATTTCTCTTTATCAAAAATCTTAAACGGTTTGATTTTATGTCTCACCATTAAAATAATTGAAACAATAATCATAAAAATACCGAAATATAAATTGAAAGACTCTAAAGTAAGATATCTACTTAAAAATGAACCTAACAATGAACCTGGTAATAATCCAAACAAGAAGATAGAGCCATTTTTAATATCTACCTGCTTCGTCTTTAAGTAGCCTAATGATGAAGATAAGCCTGTGACGATTAGAATCACCGATGATGTTCCTATCGCTATTTGTGGTGTAATACCATGTAAAACATCGTGTGTAACGCCCAAGTATACCAGTGTTGGAACAATAATGATCCCACCACCAATACCTACTAATGACCCTAAAATAGCAGAGAAAAGGCCAATAAGCACTAATAAAATAATTGTCACTAACATTATATTTCGCCTCTTAGAATAATTTTAATTGTTGCGGAGCTAAACCTGTGTATTCAATATCTAACATATCCTGATATGTTTTAGCGTTTTGAGCAGCATGCCCACCCGAGTTATTATTAAATACGACATAAACCTTTTTAGCTTTTTGTTCTATAATTCTAACTTTATTAGCTAAATCGGTAAGCTCTTCTTTGTTGTAGTTATATAAGTATCTCACATCACGCCACTCTTGGTCGGTCATGTCTTTTTTGGTCCAGCCTTGTCTGTTTCTTCCATGATAGCGTACAAAAGCCGTCTCAGTAGTAATACGATTAACTAGTGGTATTGAGCCTTCACGCACTTGTGGCTCATCTACTACTGAATGGATAATGTGATGCTCAGTTAAAAATGACAGCGTTTGTTCCTTAAATTGATCGTTAAACCATGATTGATGTCGAAACTCGACGCAAATCGGTATATCAGCCAATTGTTGACGAACATACAAGATATACTTGATATTTTGTGCTGTACAATCAAACCAAGGTGGAAATTGAACTAAGACCATAGCTAGTTTGTGATGATCTATAAGTGGTTGTAGCATTTGTTTGAATTGCTCGAATAATTCACTTCTTGTTTCTGCGTAATCTTTATAATCTGCATGTAGTGTAAGTGCTTGATGAATCTTCACTATAAATTCAAAACGATCAGGTGTTTCTTTAATCCATTTCATGATATTTCTTTCAGGTTGGATGGCGTAGTAAGATGCATCAAGTTCAACGATTGGAAAGTGACTAGCGTATGTTTGCAACTTATCCGATTGTCGTTCTAAATCCTCATATAAAGAATCGTGATCTCCCCATCCAGTAAGACCTATATTTATCATTTTTATCACCAGCTATATGATACCATATTCAATTTTATGATATCACTTGTTCTATATCATCTTTACATTATCTTATTATTTTCAGAAATGTTGCATTCTCATGCACACTCTATTTTTCCTAAAAATCATTGAATAACCGTCAATAATGTTTCTACTTGTTCAACAAGTCGATCCATCAATTGATTGACATGTTGTGACGTAGCTAAACGTGGCGATTGACCACTCCACATATGTGTCCATTCACGATGCCCTGTAGAAGCGGCTGTCTTTCTAATAGAATTAGTTAATTGATTTTGTACAGGATATGGCGGTATGTTCCCTTCGTATTGTTTCATCGTCTCTACAAATTCATTGTTGATACCGCGTGCTGATTTACCACTAAATACGTCAGTGACTACTGTATCAGTCTCTTTACTATGAAGCACTGCTTGTTTAACTAATTGATTTGCGCCACTTTCTTCAGTAGTTAAGAAAGCTGTTCCCATTTGTACACCTTGTGCACCTAGTATCTGACTCGCTAATATACCACGACCATCCATAACACCACCTGCAGCAACAACTGGTATCGATACATGATCAACTATCTGTGGTATTAAACTCATTGTTCCTATGAGCGGTTCACGCTGATTGTTGGTTGTTAAAAATGACCCCCTATGTCCACCTGCTTCACTGCCTTGAGCAACTACAATATCCATACCTGCATGCTCATTTGCAATTGCCTCATCTACAGTGGTAGCTGTACCAATTAAAGTAATTTTAGCACCTTTTAATTGTTCAATGATTTCTTTTGACGGGATACCAAAGGTGAAACAACATACTGGTACTCTATATTTAATCACAGTTTGAATTGCATTTTTAAATTGTTGTTCTTCAGAAATATTGACTACTGGCTCTTCAAGATTTAATGCCTTACGATAGGGCTTCAGCCAAGCATTCATATGTTCGACTTGTTCATTAGTGTATGATTGATGACTTGGTACAAACAAATTCACACCAAATGGTTGTGATGTTAGTCCTTGCACTTGTTGAATTTCTTGCGCTAACTTCTCTGTAGTAAAGTAGCCCGCTCCAATACAGCCTAAACCACCTTTATTACTTACTGTTGCAACAAGTTCCGCAGTTGTACTACCAGCCATACCTGCTTGAATAATAGGATATTGAATATTTAAAGATTGCGTTAGTTGATTGTTATACCACATTTAAAATCACCTTTTCTTTAATTTAGGGTAATTACTATGCGTATTTCACTTAAATAATTATTCAAAGTATTCCCTACTCCCATTTTCAGTAAACTTTGCTAATTTTTGAAAAAATAAAAGCAAGGCCTGAACTTATGTAAGTTAGCCTTACTTATAAAATGATGATTTGACAATAGTGCACTTGATAAATAGATAATTATTTAATTATGCAGACATCACATATTTATGTATGTCAAAAAGATATTTAAAATTAGGAAGTTTCTAAATTTGATACTTATCTAATTATTAATTTTTAAATCGAAATCAAAAACAAAAATTGCCATAAGCACAAAATCATTGGTCGAAATACTAGACCAGGAAATTTACCTCTTTTATTCCATAACACTACGTCAATAATGAAATAAATAGCAATTAACAAGGCCGAGATTAAAAACATAAAGCCTCCAAACCCTAACAAATTATCAGTAGTTTTGGTCAATTCTTGGGCCATCATCCATTCCTTATTATGTATAAATCTTACTTTAGCTGACCAAGCAACTATTAGAAAAGCGGCTCCAATTGAACCAGACCATGCAATTATATTAGCCGATTGCAATTCGTCTTTCATATCTTTCATTTCTTGCTTGGTAACTTTGTTAGTTTTACCGTGACCAGTTTTCACAAATTCTAATTTTGTTTTGAATGGCCGTTTTACCAAATAATGACTCGATAAATAACACATCAATAAAAAAGGAAGAAGTGTTACGACAAAGACCAAGTTGTAAGTATGAATATCTTCCCCTGTAAAATGTATTAACAATTCAAGTAATGATGAATAAATTAAGAATATTCCTAAATACCAAATCTTCTTTTTCTTTTGAATTTGTCTTAAACTGACCATTGCTATAAAGATTAAGCCAATTGAACCTAAAAATATAGCAAGATATTCAACAATGATAATCAACGAATACCAATTCGCATAAAAGTCAAACATTGTAAAGTCCTCTCACAACATGTATTTTGTTAAATCAATTACTTTTTTAATATTATATATAAATATATCATATTAAAATAAACAATTAATATAAATAAGTGTTAACTATTTAGAGATAAAAAAGCACCAAAGCATTCACTTAGTTGGAACACTTTGGTACTTATTATTGTTATTAAGAAAAAGTTGGTAATATAGGTTAAATTAACCGATAGAGCCTTCCATTTCGAATTTAATTAAACGGTTCATTTCTACTGCATATTCCATTGGTAATTCTTTAGTGAATGGTTCAATGAAGCCCATAACGATCATTTCTGTCGCTTCTTCTTCTGAAATACCACGGCTCATTAAGTAGAATAATTGTTCTTCTGATACTTTAGAAACTTTCGCTTCATGTTCTAATGAAATATTATCATTGAATACTTCATTATAAGGAATAGTATCTGAAGTAGATTCGTTATCTAAAATTAAAGTATCACATTCAATATTAGAACGTGCACCTTTCGCTTTACGTCCGAAGTGAACGATACCACGATAGATAACTTTACCACCATTTTTAGAAATAGATTTAGATACGATTGTTGAAGATGTGTTTGGTGCTTTATGAATCATTTTAGCACCAGCATCTTGTACTTGACCTTTACCAGCAAAGGCGATAGATAATGTACTACCTTTCGCACCTTCACCTAAAAGAACACAGTTTGGATATTTCATCGTTAACTTAGAACCTAAGTTACCGTCAACCCATTCCATGTTACCATTCTCATGAACAAACGTACGTTTTGTAACTAAGTTATAAACGTTGTTAGCCCAGTTTTGAATTGTAGTATAACGTACGTGTGCATCTTTATGAACGATGATTTCAACTACTGCTGAGTGTAATGAGCTTGTTGTATAAACAGGTGCAGTACAACCTTCAACGTAGTTTACTGAAGCACCTTCATCAGCAATAATTAATGTACGTTCGAATTGACCCATGTTCTCTGAGTTAATACGGAAGTATGCTTGTAATGGTGTATCTAATTTAACATTCTTAGGTACATAGATGAATGAACCACCTGACCATACTGCTGAGTTTAATGCTGCGAATTTGTTATCAGCTGCTGGAATAACAGAAGCAAAGTATTCTTTAAATAGGTCTTCGTTTTCACGTAAAGCACTATCTGTATCCTTAAAGATGATACCTTTTTCTTCTAATTCTTTTTCCATATTATGATATACAACTTCTGATTCATATTGAGCAGAAACACCTGCTAAATATTTTTGTTCAGCTTCTGGAATACCTAATTTATCAAATGTACGTTTAATTTCTTCAGGCACCTCGTCCCATGAACGTTCAGTATGCTCTGAAGGTTTAACGTAGTATGTGATGTCATCAAAGTTTAATTCTGATAAATCGCCACCCCATTGAGGCATTGGCATTTTGTAGAATAATTTTAAAGCTTTTAATCTGAAGTCAAGCATCCATTCAGGCTCTTCCTTCATTTTTGAAATTTCTCTAACGATATTTTCTGTTAAACCACGTTCTGATCTGAAAATGGAAACATCCTCATCGTGGAAACCATATTTATAATCTCCAACATCAGGTGCTTTTTTAGCCATTTCAATCACTCCTTAAATATATTTAAAACGACGTGCGTGAGATTTTTAATATTCATTATTGTCTATTGCCATTGTAACAATATGCAACCTTCATAAAAAGTTAAAAGTGTAAAAAGTTAAGGTTGGACTTTAGAAATTGCTATCTATCATCACTATAAAGTTTCACATACGACTACAGTTTACTCTTCTGTCGTACCTTCTGCTTTACCTTCTTTTTCAACTGTTCCTTTTTCAAGTGCTTTCCAGGCTAATGTTGCACACTTGATGCGCGCTGGAAATTGGGATACACCTTGTAGTGCTTCAATATCTCCCATTTCTTCAGTGATTTCATAGTCTTCACCAAGCATCATCTTAGTAAATTCTTGACTCATTTGCATTGCTTCACCTAGAGAATGACCTTTTACAGCTTCAGTCATCATAGATGCACTAGACATCGAAATAGAACAACCTTCTCCTTCGAATTTAGCATCATTAATAATGCCATCTTCAATATCAAACGTTAATCTAATACGGTCACCGCAAGTTGGATTGTTCATGTCTACAGTCATTGAGCCATTGTCCAAAACGCCTTTATTTCTAGGATTCTTATAATGATCCATAATTACAGATCGATAAAGTTGATCTAAATTATTAAAATTCATAAGAGAAAAACTCCTTCGTTTGTTTCAATGCTTCAACAAGTTGGTCTACATCTTCTTTAGTATTGTAAACATAGAAGCTTGCACGTGCAGTAGATGATACATTCAACCATTTCATTAACGGTTGTGCACAATGGTGTCCAGCTCTTACAGCAACACCTTCTGTATCTACTGCTGTAGCAACATCATGTGGATGGATATCAGCCAAATTAAATGTGATAACACCAGCACGACGTTCTTTTGGAGGGCCATAAATTTCAAGTCCTTCAATAGATGACATTTGTTCATAAGCGTATTCTGTCAATGCTTTTTCATGTTCATGAATAGCATCAAAGCCTAATTTCTCAATGTAACGAATGGCTTCACCTAAGCCAATTGCTTGAGCGATAATAGGTGTACCAGCTTCAAATTTAGTAGGTAAATCTGCCCATGTAGCGTCATATTTACTTACAAAGTCAATCATATCTCCACCAAATTCAACTGGTTCCATATCTTTTAATAAATCACGTTTACCATATAACACACCGATGCCAGTAGGTCCTAACATTTTATGACCACTGAAACTGAAGAAATCAGCGTCTAAATCTTGAACATCTATTTTCATGTGAGGTGCTGATTGTGCACCATCAACACTAATAATTGCACCATGCTCATGGGCAACTTTAGCGATTTCTTTGACATCATTAATTGTACCTAACACATTAGACACATGTGCTATTGCTACAATTTTAGTATTATCATTTATTGTCGCCTTAACATCCTCAAGTCTTAATTCGCCCTCATCTGTCATTGGAATGAATTTTAATGAGGCATTTTTACGTTTAGCTAATTGTTGCCATGGAACAATATTGGCATGGTGTTCCATTTCAGTAACAACTATTTCGTCGCCTTCTTCAACATTGGCATCTCCGTAACTGCGCGCAAAAATATTGATTGCTGCAGTTGTTCCTCTAGTAAAGATGACTTCTTCAAAGTATTTAGCGTTAATGAAACGTCTTACAGTCTCACGAGCACCTTCGTATCCGTCTGTAGCAAGTGAACCAAGTGTATGAACACCACGGTGTACATTTGAATTATAACGTTTATAATAATCATCCAATACGTTCAACACTTGAACAGGTGTTTGACTGGTAGCTGTAGAATCAAGGTATGCTAATCTTTTTCCATTAACTTTTTGATCTAATATTGGAAAATCTTTGATGATTTCCTCAACATTTAATGAAGTTTCGGCCACTTTTTTCACGACCTTTCTAATATTAAAAATCTCTTTTAGATTTATTGTTTATTTATTTACTTTAAGTTCAATTACTTCTCTTAATTGACGTTTAACGTCTTCAATTGGTAATTCACGTACTACAGGATCTAAGAAACCATGAATTACTAATCGTTCAGCTTCTTTTTGAGAAATACCACGACTCATTAAGTAGTAAAGTTGCTCAGGGTCAACTCGGCCAACAGACGCTGCGTGTCCTGCTTCTACATCATCTTCATCAATTAATAAGATTGGATTGGCATCGCCTCTCGCATTCTCAGAAAGCATTAAGACACGTGACTCTTGGTTAGCGATAGATTTTGTACCACCATGTTTAATATATCCAATACCATTAAATACAGATGATGCATTTTCACGCATAACGCCGTGTTTTAAGATGTAACCATTAGTTTCTTTACCGTATTGAACAATTTTAGATGTTAAGTTGATTTTTTGGTCACCTGTACCGACAACAACTGATTTAAGTTCGCTTGTTGAACGGTCACCAATTAAATTAGTTGTATTATCAATGATTTGACTACCTTCATTCATTAGACCTAATGCCCAATTGATTGATGCATCTGCTGCAGTAGTACCACGACGAATGATATGACCAGTAAATCCTTTATCTAAATAGTCAACTGAGCCATAAGTGATATTTGAATTAGCACCGGCAATAACTTCTGAAACAATATTTAATTGGTTACCTTCACCACTTGCAGTTGATAAATAGTTCTCAACATACGTTACTTCAGCACTTTCCTCAGTAACAATGATAACGTGGTTATAGAAACTAGCATTATCATCATCATGTAACACAACATATTGAATTGGATCTTCAACAACTACATTTTTAGGCACATAAACAAACACGCCACCATTAATTAAAGTTGTATGCAATGCAGTTAAACGATGTTCATCAACACTTACTGCATCTGTCATTAAATATTTTTGAACTAACTCCCCGTGATTAATTAAAGCTTCTGATAATCCTTCAATTATCACGCCATTTTTTTGTGCTTGATCTGATACTTGAGTATAAGCTAAAGCATTATTATGTTGAACAACTAAATTTTTAGTGTTTTCAACGTCTATAATTTTTTTAATAGCTTCTGGAAGCTCTGATAAATTATTGAAAGATTGACCTTCAACTTCATGTTGTATAAATGAATCAAAGTCCCATTTTCTTAATTTAGTTTTATCTGGTTTTGGCATTTCTAAAGTTTCTGTTAATTTCAACGCTTTTTGACGTAACTCAGTCATCCAAGAAGGTTCATTGTGCGCTTTAGAATAATCAACAAGTTGTTCTTCAGAAATGTTTAAAGTTTCAGTTGTCATAACTCTCTTTTCCTCCTACTTGATGAAAAATTTAACGACTGTAGATATTTCGTATACTTAAATGATTAAGTTTATACGATGTCTAAGTCTCACTTATTTAATCGTTGATATTAATGCAATGTTTCACATTAACACCATGTTTCTAGTTTCATCATTTAAAATAAACGATTGCTAGATTATTCTTTAGCACCGAATTCTTCTTTAACCCATTCATAACCTTCTTCTTCAAGACGTTTAGCTAGTTCAGGGCCTCCTGATTTAACTACTTTACCACCGTACATAACATGTACTTTGTCTGGTGTGATGTAGTTTAATAAACGTTGATAGTGTGTAATCATTAAAGCACCAAATTCTTCGCCACGCATTTCGTTGATACCTTTAGATACAACTTTTAATGCGTCAATGTCTAAACCTGAGTCGATTTCATCTAGGATGGCAAATTTTGGTTCTAACATCATTAATTGTAAGATTTCATTACGTTTTTTCTCACCGCCAGAGAAACCTTCATTTAAGTAACGTTGTGCCATATCTTTATCGATGTCTAGGAAATCCATTTCTTTATCTAATTTTTTGATAAATTGCATTAAGTTGATTTCCTGTCCTTCTTCACGTTTCGCGTTAATAGCTGAACGCATAAAGTCAGCATTTGTCACACCAGTAATTTCTGATGGATATTGCATTGCTAAGAACAGACCAGCTTTTGCTCTTTCATCAACTTCCAATTCTAAAATATTAACGCCATCTAGTAACACTTCACCTTGAGTTACTTCGTATGATGGATGCCCCATAATCGCTGATGATAATGTTGATTTACCAGTACCATTTGGTCCCATAATTGCATGTATTTCACCTGTATTAATAGTTAAATTAACACCTTTTAAAATTTCTTTATCTTCAATAGACACATGTAGGTCTTTAATTTCTAATGTTGATGACATTTATATTCCCTCCGTAAAATATAAAGTTTTCTTAACTAGTTTATAATAATTTTAATTTGTAGTCAAAAAGACTTTGTGTATTTTAATACACTTCATTATAACGTAAATAGCCCTTAATATAAACTTATTAAAACTCTAAATTATAGTGATTATCTATCTAAAATAATTTTTATCTGATACTCAATTTTTTCTCTCAACTGATAATCAAAGGCTTATTGTTCTCAATAGAAATAATTCCGACACAAATGTTATTAATTTAGCACGATTTTTATAAAAATTATAATTTTACAAACTGAATATTTTATAATTATTCAAAATTCTGTTATGATGCTATTTAACCTAATTGAAAGGAGACGTTCATGCAAAATTTTAAATGGATAAATATATTAAAAGGGTTCGGTATGGGAACAACCGATTTAGTTCCTGGAATAAGTGGAGGAACCATCGCCTTACTATTAGGCATTTATGATGGATTTATTTCTTCAATTAGTGGCTTATTCTCAAAACGATTTTGGCCTAGTTTAAAGTTTTTACTTCCTATTTTAATAGGTATGGCTTTAGCTATCGGTATATTAAGTAATCTAATCAATTATTTATTAGAACATCACCAAGTAATTACAATGTTCTTCTTTACCGGTTTAATCATTGGTATCATCCCTTATTTATTAAGAACTGCGAAATTTAATAAAACGTTTAAAGCAAAACATTATAGCATTATGGTAGTAGGCATTATCATTTTAGTAGTAATTACATTAATGAATTCAGGTAATCAAAGTGCTGATACATCACTAGATTTATCATTCGGTCTTATTATTAAATATTTCTTAGCTGGTGCATGTGCTTCAAGTGCAATGTTATTACCTGGAATTTCTGGATCATTTATGCTACTAGTATTTGGTGCTTATGGAACAATTATGTTAGCCGTTGCCGATCTAGTTAAATTGAACTTCGATGGCCTACCATTATTAATTGTTGTAGGATTAGGTGTGTTGGCAGGATTTTTATTATCAAGTCGTATTATTAAATACTTCCTACATCATCACTTCTATACCACATTCGCATTAATAACTGGATTCGTTATTGGCTCCATATATGCTGTATTCCCTGGTCTTCCTCAAACTGGTATTGAGTGGACACTTTCAATCATCACTTTAATCATTGGATTTGCAGCGAGTTATTGGATTGGTCAAATTACTGATGATAATGTGTAATTAAGTGACATTAAACAAAAATAATCGCCAACGATAGTCATCATCGTTGGCGATTTGTCTAATTAAAAAGAAAAAATCCCATTAATAAATTAATGGGATAAACACGACATAAAGTCTTGTTTTAGTAGATTCTGTAATTTTAGGTATAAGTACAAGTTAGCTAAACTTGTTCTATAAATTAATTATATTGCTATCATGGATGCTTAGTCAACTAATATTTTTATTAAATTTAAATATTTCTATACTTTTGATCAATTGATTGATCATGATAATAAAAGTAGCAAGTAACAGCACTTAGTAATCATTAATTTAAATATTTGTACCTAAAGTTACAGAGTACTAAAACGATAAACTATGATTGATCAAACAAAGTTGGTCTCACTTATACCTAAAATTACAGAGTACTAAAACCTAATAGTGGTTACAAACCTTCCGATACTAGTCTCACTTAAACCTAAAATTACAGAGTACTAAAACCCAACTCTACTATTTATTATTAAGTGGTCGGTCTCACTTATACCTAAAATTACAGAGTACTAAAACCCGTGAATAGCTTCTGCAATACGTTTAGTAGTCTCACTTATACCTAAAATTACAGAGTACTAAAACCATTTCTGATGCATCGACTTCTTTTTCAATGTCTCACTTATACCTAAAATTACAGAGTACTAAAACTAGGGATAATCCATTCAGGATAACCACTTTGTCTCACTTATACCTAAAATTACAGAGTACTAAAACTAGGTAATGCTTTTAGGTGTAACGCGTGAAGTCTCACTTATACCTAAAATTACAGAGTACTAAAACTAGAAAAAGATAATGTTAATCACCCGACACGTCTCACTTATACCTAAAATTACAGAGTACTAAAACGTATCGTAAGTTCGGTTATATCAGGCATGGGTCTCACTTATACCTAAAATTACAGAGTACTAAAACAAACTGAAGACTTTACATCAGCATGTGCAACGTCTCACTTATACCTAAAATTACAGAGTACTAAAACCGGTGACGATGAAGAAGATGAAGAAACTATGTCTCACTTATACCTAAAATTACAGAGTACTAAAACTACGTTCATCACCGTTCAACTCTTGTTCATGTCTCACTTATACCTAAAATTACAGAGTACTAAAACTCGGTTTCTGACACTTCCCACTTTCTACGTGTCTCACTTATACCTAAAATTACAGAGTACTAAAACGGCAATCGATAAACGATTTTAAAGATACAGGGTCTCACTTATACCTAAAATTACAGAGTACTAAAACCTCTAGCAATATTAATCGCTAAAAGAATTAGTTCAAAAAAAGGTATCTTAGTGAACAAGTTAGCTAAACTCATTCACTAAGATAATAATAATTTATTAAGTTAATTATAGTAAAGTAATTAATTCAGCAATTGTTGATTTAAATATTTATTGATGCTTTTAGGCAGCAATTCACTTTTGATTTTTAATTTAAATTTATGATTACAATGTTGCATATATGAAATCCCAACATATATATCTATGGCATTAAATAACATAATTTGTGCTATTTGATAGTTTGATATTATGGGATATAATTCTAATTTATCTTGATAAGTTAAAATGAATCGGTTCAAACTTTCTTCTAAATCCTTCTTATCAAAATCAAGTGGCGCGTTCCACTCTAATTCTTCTAGAAATTCAGATGTGTTTTTTTGTTTCCCATCTCTAATATAGTTATTGTATTTCCACTCTTCAGATAGGAAATGTAATGATCCTGTTAATACAATTATGTTTGTATCGAGTGTTAACAATAATTTCTTTAACTTTATTTGTTCTTTAGGACTTAAATTTGCTTCGGGATATAAGTATATCAATAATAAACGATTATTATATAGCCTGTTTAATTCATCGACTATTAAAGGTAGCACTTGCTCTACTCTATTAACTAATTTTGTATAATCCTTTTTCATTTCATATTCAAAGCTCAATAACTTAATGAAATATTTAATATCTAAAGACTTTATTTTTAAAGGTAATTCATTATAATTAATCATCTCTAATAAATCATTTAGAAGTTGATTAATAGAATTCAAATATCCTGAACTTTCAATATGATTAGCAAAATCTCTATGAAGTTTCTTATTCAAAATAGAAGTGGATCCTAATGAATGCTCAAGTTCTATCTTATTATTATCAATAATAAAACTCTCGTACTCAAGATTAGAAATAAGTTCATGATTAGAGCATTCTATAATAGAGACTTCATTCTTATTTGAATTTCTTTTCTTAAAATATTGATCAATAAGCTCAAGTATGTCCTCTTCAATGGTTTCAAATTCATTATAAATAGCAGTGTATTGACCAATATTTAAGTTGATTGTAGGTACCGCTTCAGATTTTATTTGCCATATGATATGTTCCATATTTTCTTTTATCAAAAAATAATAGTTCTATTATCACCTAATAGTTCTATATTATGATTTTCTTCTCCTAAAAGTATTTGCATATGCTGATATTGCTTTTCAGTTATCATTAATGCCCTGACATGCCCTTCTTGTGGCAAGAATGTATTAACTTTTTTTATAGTTTGGTTTGCCGCATCTTTATTTATGACACTCTTTATATAAATTGAGTATTGCATCATTAAAAATCCATCTTCAATAAGTCTCTTTCTGAACTTACTATAAACTCTTCTTTGCTTCTTAGTTTCTACAGGTAAATCAAACATTAATAGAACTCTCATAAAATCTATAACTCATAAAATGTATATTTACTCAAACTAGGAAACTTTAATGATTTGATGTCACCGTCTTTAAAATACTCAATAATAGATTGCACCATTATATCAATAGCTCGAATAACCGTCTGCATTTTGCCATCAATTTCAATACGTGCATGCAATAGATTAATTATTTTTAATCGATACGCTTTTGTTAAGTAGTCTTCAGGCGGATGCTTCAACAAGAACAAATCAACCAGCGCTCTAAATGGTTCAATTAAGTCTGATGCTAAGTTAAAATGATTTCTCCCTCCAATATGGTGGATGCCAATTGCCGGTATTAAGCCCTTTGCAACTATCGTTCTAGCTATTGCAGAATTTAAAATTGTGTATCCATAATTTAAAACCGCATTCTCAATAAGTGCATCATTGTCTCGCGTAAAATCCTCAAAGAAACTATTAAAATAGTATTTCGCAGCTTGACCCTCAATATTATTCCGATCATATAACAATACTGAATGCTTTAACTCTGTCATTTTTTTAATTCGCATAGTATCAATATGCATGTACTTCATGCATTCAATTTGATTTTGAATTTTTTGCTTTACAATAACTCTCCATAATTCACTTTTACGAGCTACATCCCATTTTAGTTGTACTTTCATCTGCGTATATTGATTAAAATGACCTGATATAGGTTGTAAAGTACACTCTGGCAAATGCTTTTGATTGCAAAAGATGACTAATATATTATAATCCGAAAGTTCTATTAATAACCTAGATGTTAACGTAACAGTTAAATCTTCAATAACTAAAGCAAAAATATCAGCTAAAGGTATTTTAGTTTCAAGATCTCCCTTTTTAATTTTTAAGCTATTTAAATTAAGTGACATTTGATTAACTTCTGTTATATACACAATTCTCCAACTCATAGCTTAAATTCCTTTTTTAAATACTAATTGAGGCTTTTTAGCGAAAGATTGATAATATCTATTTCCTAAAACGTCAGTAGATAATTTTCTAATACTATTCACTTTTTTACCTATTGTTATTCTTAATCTTCCGCTACCTTTAATATTATTAATCTCACAATACTCTTTATATCTTATTTCAGGAAGATTGAGCTCTATAACATTATTTTTATCATTATTAACACCAATAACTGTATATACTTCCCCGTCTAATTCAATTAAATCATTATAATAAAAGCTTCCGATAAATTTGGCTTTATCATCAATACCTTTATTTAACTTTAATTTATCGTATTTGGCTTCAGATATATAATAATAGTTTTCTTTTTTAAGTACATCTAAGTATGTAATGCTAACAAATTTATAGCCTTTATCAGTCAGATACACATCAAAACGATACGACTTAAATGATAATTTCACAAGTTTATTTCTCGAATTGTTGTATTGATTTGTTACATCTAAATGATTTCCAACCTTTTTACCAAACATTTTAATCGATTTAACAATTGGTCCATTATTTGTCTTACTGTACTTGGTTAAATATTCTCCTGTTTCTTCGTGATATTTAGCCAATGGATTTTTCTCATTTGCATATTGCTTCATAATCACTTCTAATTTTTCAAACGTTTTAGGATCTTTTTGATACATTAAGAATTTTTCAGGATTCTTATTAAAATGTTTTTTTAAATCTGTATTATCTTTACTATAAATATTCTTAATCGGAGAGATAATATATAAGTCATCATCTTTTACTCTTGTTGAATAAAGCGTATCATTAATCAATTGTCTATTTGGTTTCTTATCCACTCTATGTGAATATTTAAAATCTCTAAATTCTTTAATTTCTTTTACTTGCTGCGGAATGACAAATAAATCTTGGTAATTTTCATCACTATTCACTTCAATTTTAGTTTCTATTTCTTTTCGTTCTGGTTGTTCTAAAACTTTATTTGCTGCTTTCAACTTTTTATTTTCTTTAAATAGGAAGTCAGCGTTAGCGATAATTAGCGCATCTTCCGCGTGATGTTTATAACCATGATTACGTTCTTTATTAAAATCCCATACTTTTCTTAAATGATTAGTGAAACTACCATTAATTGTTTTAACTTTAACATCCATGTCATTAGCACTAAAATATGCTTTTAAATAATTTGTTAATTCTCTTGTAGCATATCGCGTATCAACTAAGTTTCGATTAATAAATTCTTTTTGTACCTCAAATTTATTTATATCTCGTTCTTCGAGTAAATATTCTTTTTTCTTCTTCGAAATTCTATCTTTTGATTTACTAAGATTTAAAACATGTTGCTTAAACTGATTATAAGACAGTTTTGCTTCCCCTGAATTCAGGTATTGGTATGGTGTACGGTTACCCTTTTTACTATTTTCTGTTTGCTTAACGAGAACTTTATTTTGATATGAATTATCAAATGATACAGATCTAGGGATAATATGGTCAACTTCATAATGATTAGGATTATTTAATAAGTCTTCCAATGGTATACTCTCTAGAGAATACAGACATTTACCCTCTTGTTCGTCATGAAGTCTAATCTTTTCAACTAATCGCTTAGCATTTTGATTACCTGTTTTTCCGATAATTTCATTTATTCTCTGTCTTGTTTTTTCATTTTTCTTTTGCAATTCATTAATAAATTTTTGTTTATCTTTAGTATTATTCTCTCTAGCCAACTCAATTATAATATCTTTTGGAACACCATATTTTTCTATTACTTTATTAATAACATTGATTGCTTGTCCAAACGTTCTTTTTACTACTGGTGATAGTATAAACTCATCAATCATATCTTTAGGTATTTTATTAGCTTTCTGCAAGTCAATTTTGCGAGGTTTAATATTTAAATATGCAAATATTTCCATTTGATTTCTAGAAGTATGCCATAATTCTTCTAATACTAAATTTATACATTTCAAGGAAAGTCGGTGTGTACCGTTATAACCGGCTAAGTCAGAAATACTCTCCTTATCTATTTCGTTAATTGGTTCAGTTAATTGCTCTAATTCTTTTTTAATGCTCTCTTTATCTTGATAGATAGTTATTATTTCAGCAATTTAATCTAATAATTGGATATTTTCCAATATACTTTGATCTTTTAAAATTTTCTTCAAATCATGATAAAGTTTAAATTCAGTGAAATTTTCCTTCCCTGATTTAGTGATTCTATAACCTTTTATATCTTCTGGATTAACACCTATTTCATTAGAAATTTGTTTTAAAGTAGGTTTTTTCTTTTGTTTAAAAACATTCTCAATGATGTGGTATTTTTCATGATACTCTAACTTGTTTAGTCCATCTCTTTGAATAACTAAATTATTCAAATCATTGAGTGCATTAAATAAATCAGCAGAGTATGCATACTTGACGCTTCTTAATTCTTCAGGAAAGTATGTACAACGGCCCATTAAATGTTCATACCATTTTTTTAAATCAGCGCCCCATCCATAAGGACTACCTTCGCCTGGACCTTCATAATATTCTCTTCTTGTCTCTACTAATTCAATATATTTATCAATAAAACTATCATCCAAATGATGTACTTCTTTTTGCGTTTCTAAAATTTGTCTTATTTCATTAACAATATCTGACGTTTTAAATCTATTCTTTTCTCCTCTAACTTTACCTTCATTGTATCTCTCAAGTAAAACTTCACATATAGATTTATCTCTTAGTAAAAGATTATTTTTTGATAATTGTTCTTTTGTAGAAAGTTCGTTTGATGCATCCTCTTCTTGATCAATAACATCTATATTATGTATTCCACGTCTTTTAGCTAAATGTAGTAATGCAATTACTAATTCATCTTTAGTTAATTTTTCTCGTAACCCTCTCACTCTTATCTCATAAGGGTTTGTAGATTGAGGAATGACATCAATAGAATCAAGTAACTTGTAATCTAATAATAATTGTTTAACACGCTCTAATCTATGAATTCTTCTTCTTTTTAATCTTCTAGCGCCTCTCTTACTTCTACGGCCTTCATTATTTTCTACATTAGCTTCAGGGAACAATCTCACTCCGGCATCAATGATTGATTTGTCATTGTAATTGATAATGCCATATCCAACTGAAGTTATACCTATATCTAATCCTAAAATATAATCTGTTTTCACTTTAAATCACCCACCCCTATTTTATAATTTGATTATAATTTAATTTGATAGGCGTGGTAACACTTTTTATCTAATTTTTTTAATAATTTTTAAAAATAATTAACTTGTGCCAATACTTTTAATTTTTACACATAAAAAAAGCACAAGTGCTTTGCACTCATGCTTCAAATAATCATTAAATTATTTATTATCGTTATTACCTTTTACTTTATCGATAAGGTCGTTAGCTTTATTTTTAACGTTTTCAACTGCTTCTTTGGCTTTACCAGAAGCTTTATCGTTTTGACCTTCTTTTTCTAAATCTTTATTGTCAGTTGCGTTACCAACAGTTTCTTTTAAGTTACCTTTTGCTTGTTCAAATTTATCTTCAGCCATTTAAAATTCCTCCTTGATTGTCTGTATCTTTACTTAATAATTACATACCCCTATAGTCTTTTCATTAAACACCTTATTCATAAATTTTATATATTATAGAATATTTTTCATTCTATTTAATAATTCTTATATAATGACACTGTAACAATAAAATTAAAGGAGGTATATGATGAAATTTATTAATTTTACCGCTATGACTGAAAGTGGTTTAACTAAAAAAGTAAATCGCTTTTTAGAGGAGAATCCGTATATCGAAGTTATTAAATTTGATTATACAATGGGATCTGGTGGACAAGGCGTCGGTATATTGTATAAGGACAGAAAATCTTTCTAAATAATAGAAACTCCGTAATCAAAATGGTTACGGAGTTTCTTTCATTATTATTTCGCTGGTACAACTGCACCTTTATATTTGTCCTTAATGAAGTCTTGGATTTCTTTAGATTGTAACACTTCAATTAAAGCTTTAATTTTTTCATCATCTTTATGTCCTTTTTGAACTGCGATTAAGTTAGCATAAGGGTTGTTATTTGGTTTTTCAACAGCAATTGAATCTTTTTGAGGGCTTAAGCCTTGATCAATCGCATAATTAGAGTTGATGATTGCAGCATCTACATCTTCATTTTGATAGATTTTTGGAAGATATTCTGCTGATTGTTTACTGTTGAATTTGATGTCTTTTTTGTTTTCAGTGATATCTTCGAATTTAGCATCTTCGATTTTTACACCTTTTTTAATTTTAATTAATCCTTCATCAACAAAGAATTTTAAGAAACGCCCTTGTTCAGCTGGGTTATTTGATACATAAACTGTTGCACCTTTAGGAAGGTCTTTTAAACTTTTATATTTTTTAGAGTAAACAGCCATTGGTTCTAAGTGAACTTTACCTGCGTCTTCAATTTTGTATCCTTTTTCTTTACTTTCAGTTTTTAAATAAGGTACGTGTTGGAAATAGTTAGCATCCAATTCACCTTTATCTAATAATTTGTTTGGCGTAGTGTAATCATTAATTGTTTTAATTTCTAAGTCATAGCCTTTCTTTTTAAGTAAAGGTTTAGCCTTTTCAAGAATTTCAGCGTGAGGTGCTGGAGATGCGCCTACAACGATTTTCTTATCTTTATCCCCACTACCATTACCACAAGCTGCTAAAACGACTGTTAATGTTAATACTAAAAATAAGCTTAAAAGTTTTTTCATTGAATCATTCCTCTTTTCTTTTAGCGTTTGTCAATTTTATTTGTAATCCAATCCCCAATAAATTGAATTATAAATACGATAATTAAAATAAATACAGTTGAAACTAAAATGACATCGTTTTGGTTACGAGTGAAACCTGTTAAGTAAGCTAAGTTACCTAAACCACCTGCACCAATTACACCTGCAATTGCAGTAGAGCCAACTAATGCGATTGCTGTTACAGTAATACCTGAAACTAGTGCTGGCATTGCCTCAGGTAGTAATACTTTTCGGACAACTGTCCAAGTACTAGCTCCCATTGACCAAGCCGCTTCGATAACACCTTTATCTATTTCTTTGAAGGCAATTTCTACTAATCTTGCATAGAATGGTGCTGCACCAATAACTAGAGCTGGTAAGGCACCAGTTGGACCACTTATTGTTCCAAGGATCACACTTGTAAATGGAATTAATAACAAGATTAAAATGATAAATGGAATCGCTCGGAATAAGTTAACAATAAATGAAACGATGCTATAAAAGACTCTAGCACCTTTAGAATTACTCTTAGCTGATAAGAATAATAGTACTCCTAAAATCAATCCAAAAATAAATGCAAAAATAGTTGAAACTACAGTCATATATAATGTTTCATAAATGGCTTGCCATACTTCAGGCCATTGGACGTTAGGCATTGTAATCATCTCTTTAAAAATATCACCATAAGATTTATCCATGCTTAACCACCTCCACATTTACATGTTGCTGATGTAAATCTTCTTTAAATGTCTCAAACTCTGTTTCAGCAATATGTGGAATATGAACCACCAAGAACCCGACAGAACCACCACGGGTATTTTTTATGTTTGCTTCAAGAATATTTATATCAATGTTATGCGTTTTACTTATGTAAGATACAACTGGTTCAGTCGTATTATCACCATTGAAGTTGAGCCTAACAATGTACGCATCTGAATCTAATGGTTCTAGATGTTTGATTGATTCTTCAAAATCATCATCCAAATCATCTTTCACAAATCGTCTTGTAACTTCATGTTGTGGATTTTCAAATACTTGCGTTACTTTACCTTGCTCAATTACACGTCCACTTTCCATAACGGCTACTTCATCACAAACACGTCTGATAACATGCATTTCATGAGTGATAATCACGATTGTAAGGTTTTCACGTTCTTTAATTTTTAGCAGTAGGTCTAAAATCTCATCTGTTGTTTGTGGATCTAACGCGCTTGTAGCTTCGTCACATAAGAGGACGTCAGGTTCATTAGCCAAAGCTCTTGCAATTCCCACACGTTGTTTCTGCCCACCTGATAATTCTGATGGATAAGCATTTTCTCTGCCATTTAAACCAACAAGGTCAATTAATTCTCTCGCTCTTTCATTTGCTTTGCTTTTAGAATACCCTGCAATTTCTAAAGGGAACGTGATATTTCGAAGTACTGTTCGTGACCATAATAAATTGAAGTGTTGGAATACCATACTTACTTTTTGTCGTTTTCTTCTTAATTCTGCTTTTGAAAGTTTGTTAATATTATCGCCATCTATAATAATATCGCCAGAAGTAGGTTCTTCTAAATTATTGAACATTCTGATTAACGTACTTTTACCAGCACCAGAGAATCCGATAACTCCGAAAATAGAGCCCGTTTCTATATTTAAGTTAACGTGATCAACTGCTAGTACATCTTTATCTTTAGTGTGATAACGTTTTACAACTTGATTTAACTCAATCACGTTTAGTGCCTCCTTAAAAATCATTATGTAATTAAAAAATGCTTTCTCACTTTAGAAAAGTTGAGAAAGCATTGATTCATCTTTCTCTCATCTTCTAAAGTAATCAACTTTATGTGAATTGGCACCATTTCTATAACTAGACGGTTGCCGGGCTTCATAGGGCACATCCCTCCACCTCTCTTGATAAGAGTTTTCGCACTATTTAATTAATTTATATCCTACCATTGCACTATAATTTCGTCAACAATTATTTTAACTTTTCTAACAAATAAGGAACAGATTGAAAAGCGTAGATTCTATCTATCTCTATATCTTTATTCATTACTATTAGAACAGGAACTGACATAATTTTGTTACGCTCACTATATTTAGGATGGTAATTCAAATCGATTTTTTTAACGGGTAATTGTAGTATTTCATTCGCGATATCTAGCATTCGCTCTGACATTTTACAAGTACCACACATCGGTGTATATCCAAAAATTAGATGTTTTTCTTTATTAAAATTCTCACAAATATCTTCTATTTCTACAGATTTACTCATGCATGATTACTAACCTTTCAGTCGTTAAATTAGGAATTAGACGTTTCTCTTTACGAACTGTAAAGCCATGTTTACTCAATACATGCGCAAGATAATTCTTTGGGCATCTAGCTACCTCACAAAATGTTTTATCCACATAGATATGTTCACATTCGCTAAGATGACGTTTAAACCATTTTCTTATCTTTTCACCTTCGTCATCTGAGTCTGCTAGAACAAAGACTTGCTTATCATATAATGTTTCAATCATGTCATCTAATTTATCAATACTCATTGTACCATGCGTACAAATAATATTTATAGGTTCAGCGATGACTTGTTGTACTCTCTTCTTATCAGATTTGCCTTCAACAATAATAACTTTATTTAAAATTGCCATGATAATCCACCTTCTAAGTCGATAATAAACAATCAGTTACTTTTTCACAGAACGCTAATAGATTAAACATTATTTACGATTACTTAACATTTTATATCAACAAAGTATAAATTTTAAAATTTGTTGATTATTATTTAGAAAAATAGGCAAAATAAAAACTCCATGACCGTAATCAAGGAGTTTAAATTAATTATTCACCAATCATTTCTTTGTATTGATCAGCTGATAATAAATCATCTAATTGGCTTTCATCGCTAAGTTCAACTTTAACCATCCATGCTTTCTCATATGGTGATTCGTTAACAAACTCAGGACTATCTTCTAATTCTTCGTTTGATTCAACAACTTTACCAGATACTGGCGCATATAATTCAGAAACAGTTTTAACTGATTCTACACTACCAAAAGTATCCCCTTCGTTGATTTCGTCATCAACTTCTGGTAATTCAACGAATACGATATCACCTAATTCACCTTGTGCGTATTCAGTAATACCAATTGTTACTGTGTTGCCATCAACTTTTACCCATTCATGTTCTTTAGAATATTTTAATTCGCTCGGTACTGCCACGAGAATCCCCTCCTAAAATTAATTACAATTTAATGATGCCATACCGTAAGTTTTCATTCAACTATTAAAACAAAAAGTTACAATAATTTATATAAATAAAATTTGTAATTTTAAACTATAGCCAAATTTCTTTGTATTGATCTTCTTTAAATCCTAATGTGATATTATCTCCAGAAATAGCTAATGGTCGTTTAACTAACATGCCATCTGAAGCTAATAAATTTAATTTTTCATCAGTTGATAAATCTTTTAATTTATCTTTTAACCCTAGTTCTCTATATTTAGCACCATGGGTATTAAATAATTTATTAACCTCTACACCTGTTTTATCGATAATTTCTTCAAACTCTTTTTTAGTTGGTGTGTGTTGTACGATATCAATTGGTTCGTAACTTACGCCATGTGTATCTAAAAATTTTGCGGCTTTTTTACAAGTTGTGCAATTTGAATATTGATAAAATTTAATCATTCAGATGTAACCTCCTATTCTGTCTTATTTTAAATATATCAGATAATCTATGTAAACGCTCAATATTTTAAGCTTAATTTTTCAATTAAAGGAAATTATTCGTTATAATACATTTAGTAATTATCTAAAGGAGCGTTTGTTATGCAAAGTATAAATACAACTGATGCGTTTAAATCAACAATTGAAAGCGATAAACCAGTTATCGTAAAATTTGAAGCTGGTTGGTGTCCTGATTGTAAAGCTATGGACATGTGGATTGATCCAATCGTCGAAAAATATAACGACTATGATTGGTATACTGTTAACCGTGATGAACTCGAAGATGTAGCTGCAGATAATGATGTTATGGGTATTCCTAGCTTATTAGTATTTGAAAATGGTAATAAACTTGCACATTTACACTCTGCTAATGCTAAATCACCTGAACAAGTAGAATCATTCTTATCAGAAACATTTAACAAATAGGTATAGTATAGTTATCTAATTCGAAAAATTAATTTGATGATACTATTCTGGCATAGATGGCTAGAACTGAGTAAAGTTTGATATAAGTGCTTTCTCAATTCTGTTGCTAGTGCCCGTATAATAATAAAGACGGCTGAGGCATTTATTTGTCCAGCCGTCTTTATTAATTCTAGTATTTTGAAATTAAATGTTTGTTTTTACGCGGTGCTTTTGGTGGCACTTCTTCTAAATCTGTTAGATAAAGGAAACCTGCAATGACTTCATCTCCATGAACGCCAAATACCTTACGAACTTTTGGTTCAAAAATGTAAGGTGGTGTCTTCCAACATGTACCAATCCCTTGTTCATGTAATAGAAGCATTAAGTTTTGAGCATACGCACCCATTGCAAAAAAGTTTTCACGATTTTGTCGTTGTCTTGGGTCAGTTTTAAGTACTAACACTAACATACCACCAAGATTAGTCACATTATTATAATGATCTTCTTGTTTCTCAGGATGATTTGGAAATGCAAAATGCGTTACATCCCTGCTCATTTCACCTAATCTATCTTTGGCTATATGGATAATTCTCCATGGTTCTCGCATGCCATGGTTTGGAGCATCTGCAGCTTTTTCAATCGCTTGATAAAGCTTATCATCATCTATTGTCATATCATGTTTGAATTTCTTTATACTTCTTCTTGAAGCAATTGCCTCTTGTAATTCCACAATTATCGCTCCTTATTGTTGATAACTCTTCTCAATTATAAAACCTTTACCTCTTAATTTCAAATATATCTTAATGATTACTATAAAATAATAGTTGTTGTTTTAAAGTTTTAACATGTATTTGTCCAGGCGCTTGGGGCTCACCTAAACATCCATAGGATACAGTGCCTCCAAACACACCTTGAGCTGTTCTACTAACTAAGCCAGCACCAGACATAGAAATACCAATCACCTTAGCATCAAGAGTGTCGGCACTTGTTGCTACCGCTTCAAGCAAAGTAGCTACGTCTTCTTTGTCTTGTGGCATAACAGCTATTTTGACATAATCTGGGTTCAATTGATTCATTTTATAATATGTGAATTTTAAAATATCTATATCAGGTGTTTCTTGAAAATTATGATAAGATACAACAACTTGTTTATTATATCGATGTGCTAGGTCAATTAAATCACGATGCGCGAAAACATCAAAATCACTATCCCATTCAATATCAATCATCTGGCAATGATGATTTTTAATAATCTCTTTTAATAATGTCATGTATGCTTCATGTGTCATTTCACCTTTACCGCCTTGTGAGACCGTGCGATACGTTACCAAGATGTTAGCGTTTATATTTAATTCTTGTAGTTGTTCCAAATTGGATTTAAGCAACTCAAGATGTCGATCTTCCCATTGGTCAATTCGTAATTCGATTATGTCAATATCATTACTATATTCTTTGATATTATCTAATGTTAATGTATCCAGTAATTGATTGGGAGCAACTGTGGCAGCCACTTCAACATTCGTCATAATGATCCCTTCTTCCTCAATTTAACTTGTATTTATTTTAAACTAAAGACCGTCACCCTCCAACCTCGAGTAACATACTTTTCAATAAAATTAATAATCAATGATTTAAAATTATGTAAATGGGTAAATAATAAATGTATACGAATTTAGGAGGTAATAATAATGGCAGTTCAATATGAAACAAAAGCTACTAACGTTGGTGGACGTAAAGGACATGTAAACACTGACGATAATGCAATAAATGTAGATGTATTACCACCACAACAAGCAGACGGAAACGCAACTAACCCTGAGCAATTATTTGCTGCTGGTTACGCTTCATGTTTCAATGGTGCGTTCGATCTTATCTTAAAACAAAATAAAGTACGTGACGCTGAACCAGAAGTTACTTTAACGGTTCGCCTTGAAGATGATCCAGATGCGGAAAGTCCAAAATTAAGTGTAGCGATTGACGCTAAAGTTAAAAATGTATTGTCTCAAGAAGACGCTGAAAAATATTTACAAGATGCACACGAATTCTGTCCATATTCTAAAGCAACTCGTGGTAACATCGATGTTGATTTAAACGTTCAGGTAGTAGAGTAATTTATATTATAAAATAAATATGTGATTATTTTAATCATGAACTCATTATTTTAGACACAAAAATCTTTTGGGGATTTTTGTGTCTTCTTTTTTGTGAATTTTGCCAATTTAAGTTATTCTATAAATACAGTAAATAAAAAACTTTATAAATCATTTATACATATTAAAACTCAAATAGTTTTTATAAAATTATTTTTAGTTCAATCTTTTGAGTTCACCCTATTATTTATATAATTAATAAAATTTTAAAAACGTTATTCTATGACAGGTATAGGAGGACATGATGACAAATATTCGTATACTAAGGCATGATGATTTAGATCATTATACTCAATTATTATCCAGCAACACGCACACTTATTCGTGGGACAAAGTTTATTTAGAAAATCTTTCAAACGAAGATCTTAAACAAATGCTATCCGATGATGATGAATTTTGTAATATTATCGGTGCTTTTAAAGATGATAAACTTGTAGCATGTGTTACTTTACGTCAATTAAAGCAAGTTGGAAGTTCTCACAAAGCTATGATAGAGAATTTATTCTTACTTGATAAAAAAGATGAAAGTACGATTGTAAATTTAATGCAATTTGCTATAGATCACGCTAAATCTCGCAACATTGAAAAATTGATGACTTGTGTAACTTCTAATAACATTAGTGGCAAAATCTTTTTCTCATCTATGGGATTTGAAACTTTGGGTCTAGAATCGAAGTCTTCAAAAATTGGTGACGAATATTTTGATGTTCATTGGCTATTATATGATATTGTCTAACCCCTATTTTAACTATACTTTTAAAAATTTTTCTCTAGACATTTAATTTATGACCTTTATAATAATTGATATATTCTAAATTTTCAGATTTTATAAAATTTAAAAATTCATAAGTCTAGGGGGATTATATTGTTACAAGCTATTTTACATGGAGTATTGTTAGCTATAGGCTTAATACTACCATTAGGCGCTCAAAACATATTTGTTTTTAACCAAGGCGCTAATCAAACGAAATTTAGGCGTGCACTTCCTGCTGTTATTACAGCTGGTTTATGTGATTCTTTACTCATCATACTAGCAGTGGTTGGCGTGTCCCTTATACTTATGTCATTTCCAATACTTCAAATGATTGTTTACATAATAGGATTAGTATTTCTACTTTATATGGCGTGGACATTGTGGCATGAACAAAGTAGTGATATTGATGAACAAGGTGGCATTTCACCTGCAAAGCAAATAAGCTTCGCACTCTCTGTTTCATTACTTAATCCTCATGCAATTATGGATACCATTGGCGTAATAGGTACAAGCGCTTCTGCCTATGATGGCTCTGTAAAGATAGCATTTACTATTGCGACAATTAGCGTTTCATGGCTATGGTTTATATTTCTAGCTATTGCTGGTCGTACTGTAGGTCATTTTGATAAATCAGGTCGCCTATTAATCTTACTAAATAAGATTTCAAGTATTATTATCTTAATCGTTGCATTAATGATACTTCAAAAAATTTATCAACTCATATTTTAAAAATGCTTTTCTTTAATATAGTAGTAGGCTAGAACTTAAAATAACTTATCATAAGTGTTTTTAGGTTCTAGCCATTTCTGTTTTGAAGATTTAAAAAGCAAAAAATCTCTACAAGTAATTGACCTTGTAGAGAATGTTGAGTTAATATTTTATTTTTTGACTTGTGTCTATCTATATTTGCTATATTTTAATTTTCATGTTTAGTAATTTCACCGTTTTCTGGATCAATCTTTTCAATAAACTGAAATTCATTATTTCCATATTCAAATTTTAGAATATGACAATTGCCAATAAAGTAATTAATTGCTTCTGTATCTCCAATAACTTTTCTTAAAAATACGTCAATCGTAGTTCCATGACTTACAACTAAATTCGAATCACTATCTGATGTGCGCATTATTTCAGTTAAAGTACCTATAAAACGGTCTTCCACTTCATTTTTAGACTCTCCGTCAAACACTACTAAACGATCCCCGAAAGCATCTGTAATATCATAATTTGCGTTTAATAAATCATTACTTTCGCCTTCTAAAATACCAAAATGCCATTCTTTGAGTCCCTTTAAACGGTTATAATCTTGGTTTGGTGCGACGCATTCCAATGTATCACATGCGCGTTCAGAGCTAGATGAATATAAATTTCCAAAAGAAATATTATGTTCGTTAAAATATTGACCAGCTTGTTTGGCTTGAGAGATTCCTAAACTTGTTAAAGGAGAGTCACTTGCCCCCTGCACCTTACCTCGTAAATTAAACATTGTTTGTCCATGTCTCATTAAATAAAGTGTTTTTGACATTGTATACACCTCAAACTTAGTTTTTGTTTCAAATTACTGACATTAATTGAACGCTTTTATTTGTTATTAACCGTTCCTAAGTACAATTGTATTTTCGAGTAATAGTATACATTAATTTTTTAATTTTCAAAAACAAGAACATAGAAAAAATTTATAAAGTGGTTTGAGTCCCGTCATGGTGGGTATAAAATATTATAAGATTCACAATTCTAAAAGGAGTGTCTTTCATGAGCGACCATAATCAATATAATTATGTTAATCCAAATAAGCTCTCGTTAGATTGGGAATGTTTAATCATAAGTAAAACAGATATGTTATTAGATGGTGTTCCAAAAGAATTAATTAATTCTTGGATGGACAGAAATATTATTGAGCCTTTTTCAATAAAAGATAATGAAATTAACTTTAAAACTAAAGATGTGTGGGATGCGCTAAACACCCAAAATTGGTATTACGCTCACTCAAATTAATTTATATAGACTTATTGCTCTATTAGTACTTTCAATAAGTTGATGATCGACGTAGTTAGACATAACATACGATCTAATAGCTTTGTTATTTCGTTCGTGTTTTGGAAACTCACAGTCGTTTTCGATATATTGAGCTAAACTTCCTAGAGGTGTATCATCGTTTATAAATCCAATTATAAAATCATAGAATGTCATAGTTCCCCTCCTCAGTTTAATTAATCTCTCTTAAAATATTTCATTATTAATATTGTCTAAACATATAAGATAACTCAACTTTAACATGTAATTAGCAACTTTTGCTTATTTCCAGTATATAACTCATTGCATTAAATATACTGTTTAAGATTATTAAATCATTTACCCAAAAATTAATCACTTAATTTGTTATTTATTAAGATGGTAACTTGTCGTAATTGTTACAATATGATGAAGAAATCGAAGTTCATTTGTTTAGTTATGTAGCTTCACGCAAAAATGAATATAAATATTAAAACATTTATCAAAAGTTATAAGGGATGTTGTGTCAACCGCTTCATTAAGTCGGTTGGCATTTTTGTATATAAAGAAGATTAAATATAAGTTTGATATATATTATTGCTCACTTTTACAATATTAGCAACTAAATTTTTGACAAATTCTAATATTAAGATAAAAACATACAATTACTTTGATTAACTCGTTTTACCGGTATACAATAAATGATATGATTATATAAAGTTTAACTATTTAATAAGAGGTGACACCCATGAATAATAATAAAATTTTTTGGATAAATATTTTTATTACGTTATTATTTTTGGGTTTCAATATCATTGTCACTTACAATGCAGGCTTAGATGATTTCTTCTGGCTAATTCCAGGACTTACAATTAGTGGTATTACAATTGTACTAAGCTTAAGTACTGCGCTCATTTGCAAGAACCTGGTTAGCGAAGTTATTTTTCTAATCAATATTGTTATGCTTTTATACTACATTTATCCTATGGTATATACATTCTTTTAATATAAATTTAGGAGGCTTACGCATGAGTTTGCATTTAACTATATTGTTATGGCTTGGTATCATTTTTGTAATAGCAGCCTCAATTATATTGGGCTTATTACTTAAATCTAAAAAAGAAGAACGTAAAGAATCATATTTAGGTTTTACCGTAATATTTTATATTTTTGGATTTGCTTTACTCATCTACGTATTCATATTTGGTATATTATAGCGTAGAATTAAAGAACAAAATGACATTGTTATTTTTGTTCTTTTTTATTTATATCTATATGTAATATTCATTAATAACTCATCAAATATGATTTGTTAATTTCTAAGGAGTATCAAAGTGAAATATTCAATTTCTCCATTTATAAAAATATTCTTTGTTACACTGATAATTCTTATAACTTTTCCAACACACTTATTAGCTTATACGAGTAACGCTAATGCTCTCTCACCAACTGAAGATGATTTTGATTTACAGCCAGGTGATATTATACTCACTAAGGGCCCAGTTTTATTTGGTTTCTTTGGTCATTCTAGTATCGCACTTGATCACGATACCGTTTTACAAATAGAAGGCCCTGGGGACAAACCCATTACAGAGTCGTTCCATTCTTTCAAACAACGATTTGGTGAAGGCAAAGATGATTGGATTAAAATCTACCGTTGTTCTATGCCTGGAGCTGGAGAGAGAGCTGCTAAATGGGCTGAAGAACACTATAAAGATACAGATAAGACATATCTAGTCACTCTAAATCTTAAAAGTGAAAGATTTACATACTGTACTAAGATTATTTATCAAGCTTATAAATATGGCGTAAGTAAAAATTCAATTAACGAACATGGTTTACTCATCATTTCTCCATACGCGCTTGTAGATAATTTCACTAAAGATTATCAACTCAAATTAGTTAAACAATACTGAATATCCATAGTAAAAAGAGTAGCTTTGAAATAGCTACTCTTTTTTCGTTAGACAGTTTCCTTGAAATAATTTATGAAATGCTCATTTTCTTCTAATAAATCAATATAAGAAATAGAGCTAAACGGGATAATACGCGTACAATTTTTTAAAGGATAGATAATAATTTCATTTTCATAATCTAGATGAATGTCATTTTCTAACACCATTTTTTTAGAACCCACTACAATCGCAATTGCTTTAAAATCATTATTATCAAAGTACTTTTTTAATAATTTTTTATCCATGTTATTTCACATCCTATTCACTTCATTTTTACCATTATTTTGTAAAATAACAATGAAATTACCGTATAATTTATGTAAATATATCTTTTAAAATATTTTCAAAAATTTAAAACATTTACTAGTCATTTCATTATAAAATAATATTATATTAAATTTAGGAGTGACTATATTGAAAAAAGTTTTATTTACATTATTATTAGGCCTTTTTATATTAACTGGTTGTAGTTTTTCGAATGAAGTTAAGGAAGAAGATCATTCTAAATCTAAAACTTCCTCACAGAATAAAAAAGAGAATGATGATACTAAAAAGAAAAATGAACAACATTCTGATTCTAATTCATCAAAAAATGATGCAGAAAGCGATGATGAATCTACTGATCAAAGCAATGAAGACAGTTCTTCCAACGAACAGCAATCTACTTCTAACTCGTCTTCTCAGAATGCAAAGCAAATCGATATTCACAATATAACAGACCGCGCCACATTAGAAGCAGTTATTAACAGTAACAATTACTCTGAAATGGATAAAATTGCTGCCTATAATAGCGCAGTTGCAAATGGTGTTATTCCACAAGGTAATGTAATGGAAGGCCCAGCAAGTGAAGCTTATGCAAGTTCACTACGCGTGGAAAGTGGTCAAGAAAAATCTGTTTATGATCAGTCTAACCAGTCTTCAGAAGAAGAAAACACAGACGATCCAAATGCAGAAATCAACGCTGCAACTAATGAGGATGAATACGTAGATGCTTTGAGAAAAAAATATAACGGCGGTTTATCTTCTGGAGAGATTCAAACTAAGCATGCAATTGAACAAGGTTATTATGATGGTGATGATGCTGAAGAAGTTTATCAAACAATACAACAACGAGAACAAGATATAGCTAACGGTAAATACGATAAATATAAGAATAATTAATAAAGTTCATGGACTTAGAGAGAGGCAAGCTATCACATGTTAAATATGTAATGTGACTATGCATCTCTCTATTTTACTTCTTTTCTCATTTGATATAGATAGTACGGTTTCTTAATAATTTCTCCAACAATTTCAAATCCCATTTTTTGATATAGTTTCAATGCTGCATCATTATCTTGTACTACTGTTAAAGAAAGCTTACTGAAGCCTGATTCTTTAGCTTTTTGTTCAGCAAAATTTAATAATTGTTGCCCTACTCCTTTTCCCCTTGCATTAGGCATGGTCGCTAGCATACTAATATGGTATTCATCTTCATTACCCTCGTCCATCGTTACAAGTGAATAAAAGGACTTAGGATGTGAAATGATTGATAAGAAAGGTTTCAACTTATTCATTGAAATAATTTGAAGTACTGTTGGCGTCATCGCTCTATCAATCTGTTTTAAAGGATTGCACGTTATAGCCCCAAGCACTTGATTATCTTCAAGAGCAACAAATGATATATCATGACTAAAGCGATTCGCACGATTTTTCCAAAGTTGTTGTAAGTCATCAATAATTTCATTATCACTTGACTTACCTAATATAATTTTAGCCATGTCATCTATTGCCGAGTAAATTAACTGACCCCCTTCATTATGGTGAGGCTTCGCTGATTGAATTGTTATTTTCGTCACTTTCATTCCTCCTTATTTCAATTATTTACTTATTTTTCTAAATTAAACAATATTTGAGCTTATCAGTAATATAATTTATAATATAAAAGTTAAATTACACATTTTTATTATTACAATCAATATAAAGGAAGGTCATATGAGAAAAAGAAAAAACTGGTATTCTAAATTATATTATATTTTTATTTCTGTCTTAATTATTACTATTATAGCTATTGCATTTATACTTTATAAAACGCGTGAAGATAAACAAAATCGTTCATTAGATTATTATTCAAATTTCGAAGAGCTAAAAGAAAACACAACAGAAGGTAAAGATTGGCGTATTAAAACGAAAAATCGTAAAGATAATCACATTCTTGTCACAGCTATACATGGCGGAGGTATTGAACCAGGTACAACTGAACTTGCACGTCGTGTGGCCAATATAGGTGAATATGATTTTTACACATTCGAAGGATTAATGCCAAAGCATAACGAACGCTTGCATATTACTTCAACTGTGTTTGATGAACCGACGCTATTAAAAATGTTAGACCACTCAGATGAGACAATATCTATTCATGGCTATTCTGGTGAAGACCCTATTGTTTACGTTGGCGGTAAAGATAAAAAATTAGCGAAATCAATAACTAAATCATTAAAAAATAAAGGCTTCACCGTTCAAAAGAGCCCTAAAGGTATTGAAGCGACATCATCATCTAATATTATTAATAGAAGTGATAATGACTCAGGCGTTCAACTTGAATTAACTACTGGGCAAAGAGCATTATTCTTTAAGGATAAACAATTAGATCAAAATACAAGAAAGAACCCAGACAATTACACACATACATTTTACAAATTCGCTAAAGCAGTTAATAAAGGCATTGAAGATGCACAGTAGTTTATTAACCCCTACGCTACGTTTTCAATCATATTTAATTTGGGTATAACGTATTATAGTGAGGGGGAACATGTCATGTTAGATTCATTAACGCAAGAACAAAAATATACGATAGCTAAATTTTATAAATTATACATGGAACGTTCTAATGAAGGGCAATCTGAGAGTGAAGCGAATTATTTTGGAGATAGTATAAAAGCACAAGATGATTATTTCTGTGATCGTGGATACGATGATTTTTTAGAGAATTGTAAAGTTCTAATCGATCATGGTTATCTTGAAGGACAACTTACAGCAGATAGAATTGATGATATTACCGTTACTAACAAAGCTTTTACCGAAATAGAGCAAAGTTTTAAATAATTAATCAACTACGTTAGACTATTGCTAGCGTAGTTTTATTTTTACGAAAAAGGTGAATATATGACTAACTGGAAAATAAATAACCAATCCCACAGACATTTGATGATTCAAGAACATACGAATGAAATATCTATTGTTGAACCTTATAATAATGGATCTTTCAAAATATTAGCTGAAATCAACTTAAATCAAACATCAAACGAAGCACAACTTAACGATGAAAATTTATATGTATCTGTAAGTAAAGAGCATAAAGAGATTAACATTTTCGATAAGGTGAAATAGCTTGATTTATTATACGTTTGCACTACTGTTTTTAAATAGTAATTAGATGTTAATTACAAGGTAATATGTATTATATTATATGTGTAGTACAATACAATTAATGATGTAAATTTAATGGAGGTAGCGTATGGAGAAACTGTTGTTCTATACAGGCACGGTATTACTAATTATTGCGATTATATTAATCTTGTTCGCTATTGTGGCAGTATTTAAAAATAAGAATTATTTTAAATATTTTGCGATGGCTATTACGATTATTCTACTAAGTATGCTTGCTTTAGGCATTCATAAAATGATTGAAAGTAATAATCCATCTGAAAATCAAGCAACTCAATCTAAAGATAAGCAATCTAAAGAGGATAAATCATCTAAAGATAAAAAGAAAAAAGACAAAAAAGATGACGACAAAGATGATAATAATGTTACTCAAGAAGAACAAAATCGTTCTGAAGAAACATCAACTAATGAAGAATTAAATACTCAAGAACAACAAAACTCACAACAAGAGCAACCAACAACTGAAGAATCAAATAGCGAAGCACCTTCTACTCAACAAGATACTACAGAAGATAATACTGTAAACAATCAAAATAATACTTCTTCTAATAATAATCAAAATGCGAATCAAGCAAACGACACAAATCAAAACTATAATCAAAGTAATAGAAATAGTAATAACAATGGTGATAATAGCGGTTCAAACGGAAATGTTTCTACAGAGGATAGTTCAAGTACTGAGAATCAGTCTAATGAAAATCAAACACAGACATATTCAGAAAATAGCTCCGCTGAACAATCTGAAAATAGCGAAGCAACAACTGAGACTAATACAGATGAATCAAATAATAGTGCAAACTAATTAGTGTAATCAATATATAAACTAATTAATTCAATTACTTTTACCGGGATAATCAACTTTTCGACTTATTCCGGTGTTTTTTATTTAAATTATCAAATATTATTAACTGTTGAATTTTTAGAAAAGTGTGACATACTTATAGTAATAATATTTATATCAATTAGATATTAAATATAATTAAATAAAGGGTGACACTTATGAAGAAAGTAGCTTTTGTACTACTCTCAAGTTTTTTACTATTAGGGGCATGTGGTAACAATGATGATTCAGTAGATAATGTTAAGAAAAGTTCTCACAAAAAGGACAACCCTAAGGCTCATAAAGATAAAGGCGAATCAGATCGTACAGATGGTAAAAAAATCAACGATAACTAATAGCAAAACTAGCATTTACGTGTTT
>NZ_VUKI01000070.1:0-2838 GCF_008385775.1 Staphylococcus sp. GDX7P312P
TCCGATTTGACGTAGAGCCAAAATAAATAAAGAATAAACCCGATTAATGGTAAAACAAACAATACAAAGAGCCACGCCCATGTAGAAGACGCACTTCTTCTATTTCTTTCTAAAAAGATGATAATAAAAGCTAATACTAGATTTATCACAAAGCCTAGTGCTAATAAAATCGTAAAAACAGTTCCCAAATCTGGGCCGAACATGAATTTCATAAAATAATACTCCTATTTAATTTTATAATTTAAATTATTTACTTAGCATTTAAGATCAAGATGGCATTTAGCACTTCTTCATTATTTGGAAATTTACGTTCTTCTATTTTGTCTATTGAAATATTTAGAACTTCAAATTGACTTCCTTCATCACTTTCAAGATACATATTAATTTCTTTTTCTAACTCATCCAGTGTTTTTTCTTGAATCTTTTTAAATTTGATTTTACTCATTCTACAACACTCCATTTCAACTTATTTGTTTAAATCATAGTCTTTTTACATTTAAATCGCAAATTAATTCATTCTATAACTTATATTTTATTAAAACGCTTACAATTATATATTTAAAATATTAAATTCACATAAGAGATAAATTATTGTATACTAAAGTCATTCTATTAAATTTTCAGAATAATTAAATTATTTAGATTGTGGGGTATTATATGATTTCTTTTGAAAATGACTACCTTGAAGGTGCACATGAAAACGTATTACAACGATTATTTGATACCAATTTAATCCAGGCTTCTGGTTATGGTGATGATCAATTTTCAAAGCAAGCAGCAGAACAAATAAAATCTGTTATCAATTGTCCAGAAGCGACTGTACGATTCTTAGTTGGTGGTACGCAAACCAATCAAGTTGTTATTAATTCAGTACTAGAGCCATATGAAGGTGTGATTTCAGCTGACACTGTTCACGTAGCTGTACATGAGGGCGGCGCGATCGAATTTAGTGGTCATAAAGTTTTAACTGTCCCATCTCACGAAGGTAAAATTAGTCCAAAAGAAGTTAATGCATATCTAGATACGTTTTACAATGATTTTAAACGTGAACACATGGTCTTTCCAGGAATGGTTTATATTTCACACCCTACAGAATACGGTACTTTATATAGTAAAGAAGAATTGAAGAATCTTGCTGACGTGTGTAAAGAACATCAAGTACCATTATTTATGGACGGTGCACGTTTAGGTTATGGATTGATGAGTGATCAAAGTGATTTAACGTTTGAAGATATTGCTAAATACTGTGATATCTTTTATATAGGTGGTACTAAAATAGGCGCGTTATGTGGTGAAGCCATCGTATTCACTAAAAATAATGAGCCAAAACACTTTACCACTCGAATCAAACAACATGGTGCTTTACTTGCTAAAGGTCGTTTAGTAGGTGTACAATTTCTGGAATTATTCACTAATAATTTATATTTAGATATTAGCCGTCATGCCATTAATATGGCTAATAAAATGAAAAAAGGATTCCTTGAAAAAGGCTATCAACTTTACTTTGATTCACCTACTAATCAACAATTTTTTGTACTTAGTGAAGAAAAGATTAAAGAGTTGAAACAAAAAGTAAAGTTCGCGATTTGGGAGAAATATGATGATAATCATCGTGTTGTTAGATTTGCGACAAGTTGGGCTACTACCGAAGAAAATGTAGATAAGTTATTAGAGTTAATTTAACATCTGAAAAACAGGACTTCCTAAAAGGAAATCCTGTTTTTTAATGTAGTTTATAATAAATACAGCATATTAATACAATTAAACTAATGAACGCTATTATCTTGTCTTTTTTAGTTGTTTTACCATTTTCAACAGTAATTTCAAAATTAAATTCCATGTTTATTCCCCTTTAAAAAGTTTAAGCAATCATGTTAATCACATTCACTACCACGTTAATATTGAATTTTAAGTAGTATAATACAATATTATACTTTGTGTTTTATTATATTAGTCACCTATAGTTTAAAGTACTACCCTTTATCATACGCCTATTCTATTAATAACTTTTTGATAAGCTTCAAGCACTTGTGGATAAAGATATATTAATCTAGATCCAATCCGGCGAGTTACTTCAACTATTTCAGGTTCACAAACTATTTTATTTTGAAGCGTTGATTTACTTAATCCAGTTAAAGTTACTAAATCTTTAATACCTACTGAAGCATATTGCCTCTCATAATTTTTCAGTAAGTTTTCTAGTTTATATTCAATCAATTTATTCATAAATGTTTCATCAATATGGATTGTTATGTTACTCATGTTGTCTCACTCCATCTATTTTAAATTAATATTTATGGTTCTAATCTTAATTTATAAAGCTAGATATTAAAGTAAGTAATGCTAATATAAAAATCCCTATCGTTAAATATAGAGATATTTGATCCCTGTTGATTTTCATAATTTTAAACGCTCCTTTTATTTATTAAAAAAATTAACCATTGCTAACAATAAAGTAACTACATTAATATAAAAAGTTAACTTTCTTCTCAATTCTCTACTCATAAAACCCATTCCCTTATAAATTATTAACTATTTCATGCGTCTTACTCGAGTCGATAGTTCTCAGACTTTGAGACCAACTTTTTATTTAATTATATTATATTAATTTTATAATATAACACACAAGTGTAAATTAAAATTTTATCGCAAGATATTGAGGCACATTTTAGTTCAGCAATTAAATTAGGGTTTTCCTATTATGTCTACAATTTGATCATCAAAGTTTTCTACACCTGATTCACTAAGCATTGAACGCGTTTCATTTCTCATTTGAGATAATGCCTTTTCAGCTTTTAATGCTTCATTCTCTTTCATAAGTTTTTCTATCTCATATTG
>NZ_VUKI01000071.1:0-204 GCF_008385775.1 Staphylococcus sp. GDX7P312P
GAGCCTGGGACATAAATAATATGATGATGCTATTTTGCAAATTCGCAGTAGCTGACTGAACTGAAAATGCGCTTAAATCAAGCTTTCTTCAGTTCTAGTCATCCTTGCGGGCGGGGCCCCAACAAAGAGAATTTCACTAAGAAATTCTACAAGCAAAGCAAGTTGGGAGTGGGACGACGAATTTAAAAAGAATTCTGTCCCACT
>NZ_VUKI01000072.1:0-7294 GCF_008385775.1 Staphylococcus sp. GDX7P312P
GTCTTTGATGTGGTCGGGAACCCCTGCTTTCATTCCTCGTTGAATTTCTTTTCGTAATTCTCGTTGCTGGGGCCCCGAACCCCTGCTTTCATTACTCGTGGCATTTCTTTTCGAAATTCTTGTTGCTGGGGCCCGACTGTACTGAGAAAAGCTTAATTTAAGTGTCTCATCAATTCAGTCAGCTACTGTAAATTTTCCGAATAGCATTATCATATTATTTATGTTGAAAAATCTTTAAAAAGCGTTAGAACCTTTCGTTCTACCGCTTCGTCTACATTTATTGAAATTTGCATTTCAAATCCGATAATCAATGTACTTGTTTTAAAGTCCACGCACGACCGTTAACTAAAAAGAGAACAAGTCCTACTTGCTCTCTTTCCTAAGTTATTTAAAACTTATTCTTAGCTATGCAATGTATTTCGGTTTATAACGTCCACGCATTGTCGTTGACATTTATATTATAACATTTTTATTAAATATTTCAAGACTAATAAGTGTAATATAATTTAGTTGTGCTCATCCAATATATTTTGGATACGACTATGTTGCTTATCAAAAACGCTTAGTCCATGCTTTAAATAGCTTATTGTTTTGGAACTTCACAGTATACATCGTGTATCTATTAATAGAATTTACGATATCATTTACAATCTTTGTATTAACATGCGATTTTAATAATTCGTCTATCTCTATTTTACATTCATTATAAATTGTAGTGATATCAATCACATTTTGTACGTCTAATAGTTTTGTTATTTTCACTCTGCATTCAGCAATTAACATCTTATCAGTCTTTTCTTTGGCCATAATTTTTCTTTTTTGAATATTAAGTGCTTCAGACTCTTTTAATAATTGCTGTCGTTTTAACTCTCGCTCTTTTCTCAATGCTTCTTGTTCTTTTTCTCTTTGAATACGTCTTTCTCGTTCTAGTTCTTCTAGATACGCAAGATATTTCTTTTTATGAAAATAATCAATCAAAGTAAAAACTTTCTGTTCGATGTTAGTGGGCAAAGCCATACTATACTTTTTAAAATCATTAATTAATTCAATATTCTTACTCGTAATAGGCTTTGATGAATTCGAGTTAAATTCTTCCACGTCTAACTCAGAGATCGTATTCCACTCTTTATACATGTTTATCACTTTACGATGATACTCTGAATCATTCATCAATTTATCATGATTTAAGAGTACATCATCCAACCAATCATCTAACAAGAACATATTCTTTCTAACCTGATAAGCAATACGATTCGGAATGCCACTATGTTCTTTAAAATGTTCAATCCTAAGTTTTATAATAGTATCTTTTGACTTTGATCGTAGTATATATTGATACTTTAATTCTTTTCCGCATTCACAATATAGCGGGTTATCATTACAACTCGTTCGGTAATTTTCATTTACTTTAAAGTCGATAAGTTCCCACTCTTCTGAATGGCGATACATATCATTGATTAATATATTCTTTTTTCTGTATTTATAATACATAAACAGTATTTCTCTTTGGTTCTCAGTTAACTGACTGATTAAAGCATGTCTCTGTTTCTCGTTATTCACATATCTCAAATAACCACCTCTTCTACTTATAAGATTAAATTTAGTTCATTACACATTATTGTGATGGTTAGATTTGTATGTTTGCATATGTAAAAAGAGATATGACTAATCACTCATTAATCATATCTCTTTATCAACACTATGATATTCAATTATAATGCCTAGTCTCATAGCAGACGGCTACTACTGTACATGATTTTGTTTTTTAAAGTCCGCGCATGGTCGTTGACTTAATTATATTATAATATTTTTATATAATAAATACAACATTTATATGTATTAACCTAGAAACATTTAAATACAAAACAAAAAACCTACAACCATAAGGGTTATAGGCTATATAGTGGAGACGGCGGGATTCGAACCCGCGTCCAGAGGTCCTGATACACACCTTTCTACGTGTGTAGTCTATTGATGAATTTCGCATAATAGTAAGCAACAGACAACCAGTATTATGCTAGTTTGATTAAATTTCATCTAAACAGACTTCAAACGGCAGTGTTTAGCATATCCTACTAGGGTTGAATCGCGTTAACAGCACGTAGGAGATGCTGTTAGGCGATGCAGAGTGCTATTACGCAGCTACTGCGAAATTATTGTTTGATTTGTCAGTTATATTTACTGAAATGTGTTGATGTCGGAGACAGCCCTCCGACACGCTTAATGTGCTCGAGGGACCCCTGTCGAATCCAAAAACGCCCCCGTAATAAAATTTATAAATCATTACAATACGTAGTGACTGACTGAACTAAGAAAGCAATATATAAAGCAATTCTTAGTTCTAGTCATTCATACTAAAGTGAAATAACACAATCGAAAGAATCCTACTTCACTCTCAATTTAACGTATTTTTTAATTCACAACATCAGTTATCATACCAAATAGCACCCGATTAAGCAACAAACACGCTTAATAACGGTCTTTGATTGCACGATCAACATCACGTTTCATCGCTTTATCTTTTAAAGCTTGACGTTTATCATGTATTTTCTTACCACGTGCTACGCCTAATAAGACTTTACATTGACCATGTTTTAAATAAAGTTTTAATGGAATAAGTGAATAGCCAATTTCTCTCGTACGTTCCCCAAGTTTAATAATTTCCTTCTTATGAAGTAATAACTTTCTAGAACGTAAAGGGTCATGATTGAAACGGTTACCTTCCTCATAAGGTGCAATGTGCATATTATTAATGAACATCTCGCCACGTTTAACTTGCGCATAGCTATCTTTCAAATTGGCACTACCACGACGAATAGATTTAATCTCTGTTCCCTTTAAAGCAATACCCGCTTCAATTGTATCTTCAATATTATAATCATGTCTGGCTTTACGGTTTTCAGCTAGTGTACCGGGTGATTTCGTTTTCTTCTTAGCCATTAATCTATGTCACCTCTTTGCTGATTATTTTTTCTTACGACGTGATTTTTTCTTCACACTTTTATCTTTATAGAATGGTTTGTGATTCGTTTTACCTTGCTTATCACGACTACGTTGGTTTTTACCTTTTCGTTGCTTACGTTTTTTCTTCTTGCCTTTATGATCATCATCTTTTGATTTATCTAAAGACTTGCCACGTGTTTTAGCTTGAATCGTTTTACCTCTCGATGGTCGTTGACTTCGATCATTTTTTGGCAATGGCATACCAACAATTTGGAAATCAATCATTCGTTCATCTACATCGACATGTGTGACTTTCACTGTAACTTGATCGCCTATACGGAATACTTTTGCTTGGCGCTCACCAATAAGTGCCATTTGGCGTTCATCAAATTGATAATAATCATCTGTCATATTTGAAATATGAACCATACCTTCAATTGTGTTAGGTAGTTCGATAAACATACCGAAATTTGCAACAGAGCTTACAATACCTTCAAATTCATCACCGATATGTTGAATCATATACTCAGCTTTTTTCAATTCATCAGTATCTCGTTCTGCTTCAATTGCACGACGTTCACGTTGAGACGTGTGCTCAGCTAATTCAGGTAATTTATCTTCCCATTTGTGTAATTCTTTGTTATTCATTGAATTATCGATAAGATATTTTCGAATTAAACGATGAACTGTTAAGTCCGGATAACGTCTAATAGGTGATGTAAAATGTGTATAGTATTCCGCTGATAAACCGAAGTGACCTAAGTTTGTATCATCATAATGTGCTTGTTGCATTGAACGTAACATCATTGTTGAGATAACCATTTGTTCAGAGCGACCTTCAACTTCTTCTTGGATAGATTGTAATGTTGAAGGATGAATATCTTCACCTGTACCTTTAATCATAATTCCAAAGTTTGTAATAAAGTCGAAGAATTGTCTTAAACGATCTGATTTAGGTTGTTCGTGAACACGGTAAATGAAAGGAACTTCAAGTTTATTGAAATGTTCTGCCACCGTTTCGTTAGCAGCTAGCATAAATGATTCAATTAAACGTTCACCTTCTCCTCGCTCACGTAAAACCACATCAATTGGTAAGCCTTCGTTATTCACTAACACTTTAGCTTCACTAATATCAAAGTCAATTTCACCACGACGCTTACGCATTTGGATTAAACGATTTGATAAATCTTGTGCTAAATCAAGCATTGGTGTAATTTCTTGATATTGCTTACGTACGTCAGGGTTCTTTTCAGTGATAATTTGATTAACCGCATCATAAGTCATTCTGTAATTAGAATGGATGACACTATCAAAAATGTCATGTTTAACCACTTCGCCTCGTTCATTGATTTCCATACGACAACTTAGTGTTAAGCGATCAACTTCTGGGTTCAATGAACAAATACCGTTACTTAAACGGTGTGGAATCATTGGAATAACACGGTCTACTAAATAAACACTTGTCGCTCTATCGTAAGCTTCTTTATCGAGTGCTGAGTCTTCTTTAACATAGTAGCTGACATCCGCAATACTTACAGTTAATTCAGTGTGACCATTTTTTAATTTTTTTACACTAATAGCATCGTCTAAGTCTTTTGCGTCTGCACCATCAATGGTAATCGTTAACTCGTCACGCAAGTCTGTACGACCTTTAATTTCATCAAGCTTAATCTCTTCAGGGACCGCTTCGGCTTCTTTCAATACATTATCAGGGAATTCGATTTCGATACCGTGCTGATAAATGATTGATAAGATATCTACTCCTGGGTCATTTTTATGGCCTAGAATCGCAGATATATGTCCTTCAGGATTATCTGTACCATCTGCATACTTAGTAATTTGAACGAGTACTTTATGACCATCTACCGCACCAAGACTTTGACCTTTCGGAATGAAGATGTCTTGCATAATACGTTTATCATCTGGAATGACAAAGCCAAAATGTTTCGCTTCACTATAGGTACCGACTACTTGAGTGACAGAATGTTTCTCGATTGATTTAACTTCGCCTTCAATTTTACCTTTATGCTCACCTTTAGACTTCTGTATTTCTACAATAACTGTATCACCATCTAATGCGTGATTAATCTTAGTTGGTGGAATAAAGATATCATCCATATCTTCTTGTTCAGGACGTAGGAATGCAAAGCCCTTCTTATTTTGACTTAATGTCCCTTTAATTAACTTAGAATTTGAACTTTTATGCGATTGTTTGCGTTGGTATCTATCTGTTTTAGTTCGTTCAACTAAACCTGCTTGTTCAAGTTCTACTAGCACCTTTATTAAATCTCTAAACGAGTCGGCACTATTAAGACCTAAAGCATCTTGAAAATCAGATACCGACATCGGTTCGTAATCAGGTTGCTTTATGATTTCTTCAATGGATTGCTTTAAATTCATCATGCCCCTCCTTTCTTCTTTCGTTTAATATTTTTATATTTATTATTCAGACCAATCTAAAGATTCTAAGAAACTGTATACGTCTTCGAATACTTGTTCTTTTTCTTTATCGATTGTAATGACATGACCTGAATTCGCATACCATTTAATGTCTTTTTCATCTGAGTCGACATTCTCGTATATATAATTTGCTGATTGAGGATTAATCATTTCATCATTTTCAGCTTGTACTACTAAAATTGGATCTAACACTTCATCGATTTCGTTTCTAACGTTATTTAATGTTTCGCTTAACTCTTTTAACGTTTCAGTAGGATGGAAGTCTTCCATTTCTTTATCAATCGTTGCTTGATCTTTGGCTTCATATTTTTTGAAGTTTCTTGCATATTCTAAAAAGCCTTCGTATATCGCACCTTGCGTTTTACCTTCAGCGGGTGCACACATAGTTACAATACCCTTTACAGGACGATTTAAGCTCAATTTCAATGCGAATACACCACCGAGAGATAAGCCTGCTACGGCAATTTCTTCATAGCCTTGGTCTACTAAATAATCATAACCATCAAGCACATCTTTAAACCATACATGTGGGCTTGATTTTAGAATTTCTTCAGGTGGTGCAGCATGCCCTTCGTATTGAGGCGCATAAGAAGTGTAACCTTTCTTCTGTAGGAATCTTCCTAATTGTCTTACGTCTGATGAATTACCTGTAAATCCATGTAGAAGTAAGACTGCTCGTTTCCCTTCCTCAAAGAAAAACGGTTGTGGTAATTTAATTTGCATTTAAAATCCCTCTTCCATCATTATCTCAAAATTATTCTTGCATTATATGTTTTAACTCAAATACAATGCTTCGTATTAATATTATATTTAACTAAATATTCCCTTATTATCTCGGAAATATACATTATTTAAATCGGACCTTAGGTCTCCTGACTAAATATCAATGACGTCGTCCGTCACTATTCATTATAAATAAAAAAGCCCGACATTAACATCGTCGGACCTTATAAACCAAAGTAACTGATACCAATCATTATTAAAAAGAAAATGACTGCTAAAATAATTGTTAATCTATGCAAGAATAAATCGACGCCACGTTGTTTTTGTTTACCAAATAACTGTTCTGCGCCACCACTAATAGCACCTGAAAGTCCATTACTTTTACCTTCTTGGAGTAATACAACAGTGATTAATGCAATACAATCAATAATTAATAGTACTATGAAAAGTGTATGCATGAAAATTGTCCTCCATTCATTATATACGTTCCGAATTATATCATATACTAGTCTTTATAATCAATGACTATCGATTAAAGGTACTCTTACGGATGATTGAAATAACTAGCATGTATAATGCTAATACTGTAGAGCCCACAATTACGATTATAATAGGAATAATAAACAACACTGATTTAGCTGTTATTATCGCATTAATAACCATAGTTACGTTTACTAATGTAAATAATACATTTGAAACATAGACTGCAAACATAAACCACCACAGATATTTATGTCGATTCCATAATGCAATGACACCTGCTAAATATGCCAAAATATACATAATGCCAGTATATCTAAAGCTATTTAATATATTAGCTACTGCACTATCACTTGCTTTCTGTCCTGCCTGTGATAATAGTGTCTTAGCTGTTAACGCATCTAATGCAATAAAGTTATGGATGATCAATAAAATACATAAAATTAAAGAACTGTAGCCTATTAATTTACCTGCATTGCGTTCTCTTTGACTAGGTTGATTAAGTTGATTCTCCATCTTTATTTCTCCTTCTTTTATATACATAGCTATTATATCAGTTTGTATACCTAAATTAAATCTGTTCCATGTTCGTTAAGAATCATTAGTAGGTTAGATATATGTGATAAAAGCTACATTAATGATTTTGTCATTATGATTTTACAATTAGGGCTCTACGTCAAATCGGACT
>NZ_VUKI01000073.1:0-474 GCF_008385775.1 Staphylococcus sp. GDX7P312P
AATCAGAATACAAACACAATTAGTGGAACACCATCAAAAGTTGGAAGCTATCCAATTACAGTGACAACAACAGATGCCGACGGCAACGAAACAACAACAAGCTTTACAATCACGGTTCAAGATACAACAGCGCCAACAGTCAAAGCGATTGGAAATCAAACTAAAGAAGTCAATACTGCGATAGATTCAATCAAAATAGATGTGACAGATAACAGTGGTCAAGCCGTAACAAATAAAGTAAGTGGCTTACCAGCAGGTGTAACGTTTAATCCAGATACTAATACAATTAGTGGTACACCAAGCAAAGTGGGAAGTTACCCAATTACGGTGACAACAACAGATGCCGATGGCAACGGGACGACAACAAGATTTAAAAGCACGCAGCAACACACAACAGCGCAAACAGTCAAAGCGATTGGAACTCTAGCCAAAGAGGTGAATACAGCGAGAGATCGATGCAGGATGGTTGGGGGG
>NZ_VUKI01000074.1:0-876 GCF_008385775.1 Staphylococcus sp. GDX7P312P
AGCTATCGGCTGTTAACCGATCGGTCGTAGGTTCGAATCCTACCTGCGGAGCCAGGGCTCCTTGGTCAAGCGGTTAAGACACCGCCCTTTCACGGCTGTAACACGTGTTCGAGTCCCGTAGGAGTCATACAAACAGAAGTGAAATATCGCTTCTGTTTTTTTATGTGATTTATTTATTATTATTGAGGAGAACTGTCCGAGTCTGGCCGAAGGAGCACGCCTGGAAAGTGTGTAAGCGCCATAAGCGCTTCAAGGGTTCGAATCCCTTGTTCTCCATATGATAAGCCTTATACAATAGGGTTTCGAGTTAGCAAGTGTCAAAACGTGTCAAGAAAACAATTTTCTGACACGTTGACCTTGCTTTTTTATTTTTAGTAAGTTGTAATGTATAGGGGAGTGGGACAGAATTCTTTTTAAATTCGTCATCCGCTCCCAGCTTGCTTTGCTTGTGGAATTTCTTATTGAAATTCTCTCTGCTGGGGTCCCGTCCCCAACTTGCTTAGCTTGTAAAATCACTTTCGTGATTTTTTGTGTTGGGGCTCCGCTCACCTCCGCAAGGGTGACTAGAATTGAAAAAAGATTGATTTAAGCGCATTTTCAGTTCAGTCAGCTACTGCGAATTTGCAAAATAGCTTCATTATATTATTTTTGTCCCACTCCCAATGAGATAAGATGGAATATTTAGTATTTAATTTATGTTGTTTTTATTATATAAAAACAATATAATATATTTAGGTCAACGACAATGCGTGGAGCTTATAAAACGAAATACATTGATTTTCGAGGATTTGAAATGAAAATTTCAACATAAGCAGAAAATGGAGTTAGAGTAATGGGTACTCTAGCTCTCTTTTATAGGCTCTACGTCAAATCGGA
>NZ_VUKI01000075.1:0-427 GCF_008385775.1 Staphylococcus sp. GDX7P312P
TGGTCAAACAAAAGAATTGAATACAGCAATTTATTCAATCAAGATTGACGAGAGTGATAATAGTGGTCAAGCTGTAAAGAATAAAGTGAGTGGCTTACCAGCAGGAGTAACATTCAATCCAGACACGAAAACAATTAGTGGAACACCAACAAAAGTTGGAAGCTATCCAATTACAGTGAAAACAACAGATGCCGAAGGCAACGAAACAACAACAAGCTTAACAATTACAGTGCAAGATACAACGACACCAGTCGTATCACCAATAGCTGGACAAACAAAAGAAGTGAATACAGCAATTGATTCAATCAAGATTGACGCGAGAGATAATAGTGGTCAAGCTGTCACGAATAAAGTGAGTGGCTTACCAGCAGGCGTAACGTTTAATCCGAATACAAACACAATTAGTGGAACACCAACAAAAGTTGGA
>NZ_VUKI01000076.1:0-318 GCF_008385775.1 Staphylococcus sp. GDX7P312P
ACTGTTGGCGCTGTTGTGTCTTCCACTGTAATCGTGAAGCTTGTTGTTGTTTCGTTGCCATCGGCATCTGTTGTTGTCACTGTAATTGGGTAGCTTCCAACTTTACTTGGTGTACCACTAATTGTATTAGTGTCTGGATTAAACGTTACGCCTGTTGGTAAGCCACTTACTTTATTTGTCACAGCTTGGCCACTGTTATCTGTCGCATCAATCTTAATTGGATCAATTGCTGTATTGACTTCTTTTGTTTGATTTCCAATCGCTTTGACTGTTGGTGCCGTTGTATCTTCCACTGTAAGCGTGAAGCTTGTTGTTGTT
>NZ_VUKI01000077.1:0-361 GCF_008385775.1 Staphylococcus sp. GDX7P312P
TGTTGTTGTCACTGTAATTGGATAGCTTCCAACTTTTGTTGGTGTTCCACTAATTGTATTCGTGTCTGGATTGAATGTTACTCCTGCTGGTAAGCCACTCACTTTATTTGTTACGGCTTGGCCACTGTTATCTGTCGCATCAATCTTAATTGGATTAATCGCAGTGTTAACTTCTTTAGTTTGGCCTGCAATTGGTGACACTGTTGGTGCCGTTGTATCTTGGACCGTAATCGTAAAGCTTGTTGTTGTTTCATTGCCATCGGCATCTGTTGTTGTCACCGTAATTGGATAACTTCCCACTTTGCTTGGTGTACCGCTAATTGTATTAGTGTCCGGATTAAACGTTACTCCTGCTGGCAAG
>NZ_VUKI01000078.1:0-1457 GCF_008385775.1 Staphylococcus sp. GDX7P312P
AGATGAGATTGGATTTTTTGAATGGTCTGCGATACATATGGTCAAGGCTTCAAACGGTAATGGCTTAAAAATGTTTGTTTTTATCATGATATTAGGGGCAATTGTAGCAGCATTTTTCGCAAATGATGGTGCAGCTTTAATCATAACTCCTATTGTATTAGCGATGGTAAGAAATCTAGGATTTAATAAAAAAGTTATTTTCCCATTCATCATTGCCAGTGGCTTTATCGCTGATACTACATCACTACCCTTAATTGTAAGTAACTTAGTTAATATCGTTTCTGCAGATTACTTCGATATTGGATTTATTGAATATTTTAGCCGAATGATGATTCCTAATATATTCTCTTTGATAGCTAGTATTCTCGTTTTATGGTTATATTTCAGAAAATCCATACCTAAAACGTTCGATACAGAAAATCTATCAGATCCTAAAAGTGTAATTAAAGATTCTAAGTTATTTAAGCTTTCATGGATAGTATTAGCAGTACTACTCGTTGGATATCTTGTTAGCGAGTTTATCCAAATTCCTGTATCAATTATTGCTGGTATTATTGCTTTTATCTTTGTAATATTAGCTCATAAATCAAAAGCAGTTCATACAAAACAAGTGATTAAAGGTGCGCCATGGAATATCGTTCTATTTTCTATTGGTATGTATTTAGTAGTGTTTGGATTAAAAAACGTTGGTATCACCACAATTTTAGCAGATGTATTATCCAACGTTTCAAGTTATGGATTATTTAGCAGTGTCATGGGTATGGGCTTTATATCAGCCTTTTTATCATCAATTATGAACAATATGCCTACGGTTTTAATAGACGCTATTGCTATCGGACAATCTAATGTAGTAGGTACTATTAAAGAAGGTATGGTTTATGCGAATGTAATTGGTTCTGATTTAGGACCTAAAATTACGCCAATTGGTTCTTTAGCAACATTATTGTGGCTACATGTCTTAACACAAAAAGGTGTGAAAATTTCGTGGGGAACATACTTTAAAACTGGAATTATCATTACTATTCCGGTCCTATTTGTAACACTCTTAGGTTTATACCTTACACTAATCATATTTTAAGAAAAGAGGCTTTAATTATGGATAAGAAAACAATCTATTTTATATGTACAGGAAACTCTTGTCGTAGCCAAATGGCTGAAGGTTGGGGAAAAGAAATATTGGGTGAAGATTGGAATATCTATTCTGCTGGTATTGAAACACATGGTGTTAATCCTAAAGCAATAGAAGCTATGAAAGAAGTGGATATTGATATATCAAACCATACGTCAGACTTGATTGATAGTGATATTTTAAAACAATCAGATTTGGTCGTAACATTATGTAGTGATGCAGACGATAATTGCCCTATATTACCACCTAATGTTAAAAAAGAACACTGGGGCTTTGATGATCCAGCAGGAAAAGAATGGCCAGAATTTCAACGTGTTAGAGATGAAAT
>NZ_VUKI01000079.1:0-3960 GCF_008385775.1 Staphylococcus sp. GDX7P312P
AATCATCATACCGCTCCCTTAGTGTGTATACCAATGAACAATTCTACTTGCTCGTTCGTTGTTTTTCTGTGAGATTTCATATGTTCTGGGTATTGTTTGATAGTCGCGATAATCTTCTGTCCAATGTTTAGGTAGGTTTACTGGTGAGTACGCACGCCATTTTTTAATCCATTGTTCTGGTAAAGGTCCTTCTTGAATAGGTTTATTAATTAATGCTAAAAATATATGACTCCACGCTCTTGGGACTACTTGCCAAATATTATAACCTCCACCACCAAACATTAAAACTTTTCCATCTGTATATTTTTTCGCTAATTTATTAATTATATACGGAATTTCGTATAAAGTTTCTAATGAACAACTCATATGTGTTAAAGGATCTAAGTAATGAATATCCACACCATGCACACTAAGTAGGATATCAGGTTTATAAGCCTCAATAACACTTGTCACGGATTCTTCAAAGACTTTTAAATAATTATCATGTTCAGTATAAGGTTCTAACGGTAAATTTACTGTATAACCATAACCCAAATCTTCGCCGCGTTCAGTGTAATGTCCTGAACCTGGAAATAAAAATTTCCCTGTTTCATGGATGGAATAACACATGATTGTATTATCAGTATAAAGGCTCCATTGAGTCCCATCACCGTGATGCGCATCTGTATCAATGACCATTACACGCTGCTTATATTTAGTAGCAAGATATTTTGCTGTAATGGCAACATCATTATAAATGCAAAATCCATTGGCACGTCCGGGTAAACTATGATGTAATCCGCCACCTAAGTGACAACCATTTAATATATTTTCATTCATTATTTCATCTGCCAAATTAAGTGCACCGCCAACTATCCTTGCACTATGTCTGTGCATATGTCGAAATTGGAATGTATCATCTGTATTTAATCCATATTTATTAGCCTCCGATGGACTTAAAATTCCATGAGACGCATGTTTAATTGCTTGTATATAATCATATTTATGAATTAAAGCCAATTCCTCTTCAGTGGCTATTCTAGGAGTAATGATTTGATCATCCTTCAACATTTTCATCATTTGGAGTAATTCTGTAGTTAATTTTAATCGCATTTGATTAAAAGGGTGATTATCGTTAAAACGATATTTTAATAGTTCATCTGAATAGACATAACCCGTTCTTAAATTATTTTGCATAAATATCATACCCCTTAAATTTTTAACAGAAATCTTAAAATAAAAATCGATTCTTATAACGTAAATCATCAAAAGACTGTTGCTGGTCTAATGTAATTCTGTTTCCAATTCTCGCCATTAAACAATTAGCTGGATGACTCGTAATTTCTGGATCATCAGTAGCAAATACTTCTAATCCACCTTTAGACATTAATTTTTGCATCATTTTTTTATATTCAAAAACATCTAATTTAGCTGATTTCAAATCCCAATGCCAATAGTACTCTGTTGTCAAAACAATATAGTCTTCAAACTCATCTTGAGAAAGACTTAATGAAATAAGCTCGCCACCTAGATGAAACTGTCTAAAATCGCGATGCACTTCTATAGCACCTAACTCAATTAAATAGGGTAGTTGTCCTTCAGCCCATCTTTCAAATTCATCGGGATAGTGATATGTTACATACCCTATGACGTGTTTGTTTTCTCGAGCAATATAAATACGACCTTCAGGTAATTGCGTAATTTCTTTCAAAGCGTCAAATTGATCTTTTGCTGGTCTAAAGGCATTTAAGGACTCATCGAAAGAAAGCGTTTTCAAATAATTGCATGAAACAGGGCCTTCAATAGTGAAATGCTTATTGTTAATTGTAAGGTGCTTGGTTACGTTTGTTTTAATGTGTTTCATTCATCTCACTCCCAATATGAACTACTATTATAGTTATTTTATATTTATTTAGAGAAATAAACAAATTAAATTGTAATAATTATCTAAAAATTTTGAATAACACAAAAATTAATGTATAATACTTTTAAAGAAAGCGATTTCATTAAACAAGGGGGAGTTTACAATGAAAGTAGAAGTATTTGAAAGCGAGCAAGGTAATTATAATTTACAAGATTATGAAAAGACATATCAGGACTTTGATTGGGATGAAGTGAAAAAAGCTTTCTCATGGAATGAAACAGGAAAAATAAATATGGCTTACGAGTGTATTGATCGTCATGTTGATAATGGTAAAGGCGATAAAATTGCACTTAATTATAGAGATGAAAAACGTAAAGAACAATATAGTTTTAAAGAATTAAAAGTGCTATCAAATAAGGCTGCCAACGTTTTAGTAGATAAAGCGAATGTTCAAAAAGGTGATCGTGTATTTATCTTTATGCCAAGAACGCCTGAACTATATTTTGCCTTTCTGGGTATTCTAAAAATTGGTGCTATCGTTGGTCCATTATTTGAAGCTTTTATGGAAAAAGCAGTAACTGATAGATTAGAAAATAGTGAAGCAAAAGTCATTGTTACTACAAATAGTTTATTAGGCAGAATTCCTAAGGATAAATTACCTCACTTAGAAACAGTCGTAGTTGTTGATGATGAAGTTGATGAACAATATGTTGATTTCAATAAAGAATTGAATCAAGCAAGTGAAGAATTTGATATTGAGTGGTTAAAAGAAGATGATGGTTTAATCTTACATTACACATCAGGTTCTACTGGTCAACCTAAAGGGGTATTACACGTTCAAAAGGCAATGTTACTTCATTATATTTCAGGTAAATATGTATTAGACTTAAAAGAAGACGACATTTACTGGTGTACAGCTGATCCTGGTTGGGTTACAGGTACATCTTATGGTGTGTTTGCACCGTGGTTAAATGGTGTTACAAATTGTATAGCGGGTGGTCGATTCTCTCCTGAACAATGGTATAGCATGATTGAAACATTTAAAGTAACAATTTGGTATACTGCGCCTACAGCATTAAGAATGTTAATGAGCGCAGGTGATGATGTAGTAGAAAAATATGATCTATCATCATTACGATCAATTTTATCTGTTGGTGAGCCACTTAACCCTGAAGTTATTAAATGGTCTAAAGATGTGTATGATAAACGTGTATTAGATACATGGTGGATGACAGAAACAGGGGGCCATATGATTGTGAATTATCCTGCAGTTGACGTTAAATTAGGTTCTATGGGTAAACCTTTACCGGGAATAGAGGCTGCTATTATAGATGACTCAGGTAATGTATTACCACCGAACAGAATGGGTAATTTAGCTATTAAAAAGGGTTGGCCATCTATGATGTATTCAATTTGGAAAAACCCTGAAAAATATAATTCTTACTTTATTGGAGATTGGTACGTTTCAGGTGATTCAGCATATCAAGATGAAGATGGTTATTTCTGGTTCCAAGGCCGTGTAGATGATGTTATTATGACTGCTGGTGAGCGTGTAGGTCCATTTGAAGTAGAATCGAAATTAGTTGAGCATGAAGCAGTAGCTGAAGCGGGTGTTATCGGTAAACCAGATCCTGTCAGAGGCGAAATTATCAAAGCCTTTATTTCATTACGCCAAGGCTATGAACCTTCAGATGAGTTAAAAGCAGATATTCGTAAATTTGTTAAAGAGGGACTATCAGGTCATGCAGCACCAAGAGAAATAGAATTTAAAGATAAATTACCTAAAACACGTTCTGGTAAAATTATGAGACGTGTGTTAAAAGCTTGGGAGCTTAATTTAGATGCAGGTGATTTAAGTACGATGGAAGATTAAACTTTAATAAGTGTAAGTAAGCTAGGACAATTATTGGTCCTAGCTTTTTTAATGATTATAGTTGACCTAAGTAGAAATAAAGGTTTTTGAATTCATACTATGATGTAATTCTACTTTAAATATTTAGATTTATAAAATAAATTTATTTAAATGGCTCTATAATAAATTGGACAGATGACTAAAAAATCATCAGTCCAATTTTTATGTTTGAATACAAAAATGGCGCAATTACCTCTATAATTAT
>NZ_VUKI01000008.1:0-1584 GCF_008385775.1 Staphylococcus sp. GDX7P312P
CAAAGATGACTTGTTTTGAAAAAAGCTTGATTCAAGCGCATTTTCAAATCAGTCAGCTACTGACATAATGATAAAGTAGGCTGAGACATTTTATTTGCTCTACGTCAAATCGGACTGATGAGTCCTAATATTGAGATTAAGCAACCTTAGGTTGTTTAATCTCTTTTTTTGTTGTTGAGGCAAATAGTCGCGAAGTTATAATAATTCGATTACGTAAATTATCATAATTTCTATAACCAAAAGATACCCTTTTAATGAGTTTGATTTTATTATTAATTCCTTCTAACGGACCGTTGGTCAGGTTAGAATATGTCATAGTATTTTCAATGAAAGTTGCTAATCGTCTTAAAGTTCTAATGACTGGGTGTAATTTAGGACACACATCTGAAAGATGAATAGAAAAGAGTTTATGATTAAATTTCTCTATTTGGTTTTCTTTTAAAAATCGTCTTAGCTCATGAACGTAGTGATATGTATTATATAATTCTTCATCTACATCTAATAAGTAATTTACAATGCCTTTTTCAGTTTTCCACTCTTTAAATAAATGGACTTTACGATAATTAAATGCCTCTAGCGTTTCAAAAGGTTTAAGAAATAATTTCCAATAACTTTTATATTTATTATAAAGCGGTCTATTTGAGGCCCTATAACAATTCATTACATGAACTCTAGACATATTTAACGCTCGATTTAAGGATTGAACAATATGAAAACGATCAATAATAATCTTCGCGTTAGGAAATAATTGCTTGATTAGCGACATATATGGTTCATACATATCAATCGTTACTGTTTTGACTTTTTGTCTTAGTTTCAAAGAATAGCGATAAAAATGATCTTTTAACGATTTTAACTTACGATCCGCTACCACATCTACGATGCGGTGCGATACAGCATCTGCATAAATAAAGCTCATTTTCCCAGTTACATTTTTAACACTTTTAAATTCGTCCATCATTAAGTGTTCAGGTAAAGCATCAAAAGAAGACTGACCTACGTCGCTTGCCGCTTGATTAATCACTCTAGACACAGTCATTGATGATATTAAGCATGACTTAGCGATAGATTTTTGAGAGCGGCATTCTTGTGCTTTATTTAAAACTGCAAGTTTTGTTTTATTTGAAATAAAACAGTAATCATCGACAATATCAGATTTAGCCGTAAAATGACTATCGCATGTTTTACAATAAAATCTTTGTTTTTGAAGATTTAAATAAGCAGGCATTTCCATAATTTTAAGCAAAGTAATCGTTGAGGTTTTCTTACCATTTTTTACTATAGAGAAATTATCATTTTTAGCTAAACAATTTTCACAATATGTAGGTTGATAAGTGAGCTCGGCATAATAAAACAGGCTCATTCGTCCTTTATATTTTTTCTCAATCACTTCGTCTGAAAAATTGATATTTTTATCTTTAATTCTTAATGTTTTTAATATAGACTTACACATAGGCGCATTACCTTTCTTTTTTATTTTGTTTGGTAGCTAATAATTATAGAGGTAATTGCGCCTTTTTTCTATTCAAAAACATAAAAATTGGACTGATGAATTTTGTCATCAGTCCAATTTATTATAGAACC
>NZ_VUKI01000080.1:0-2855 GCF_008385775.1 Staphylococcus sp. GDX7P312P
CAATATGAGATAGAAAAACTTTTGAAAGAGAATGAAGCATTAAAAGCTGAAAAGGCATTATCTCAAATGAGGAATGAAACGCGTTCAATGCTTAGCGAATCAGGTGTAGAAAACTTTGATGATCAAATCATAAATGTATTAGTGAACTCTGATGCTGAAACTACAAAGAAAAATGTTGAATCATTTACTAACTTACTGAATCAGCACGTGTGCAGGCTAAATCACAGAAGCTAATTTATCTTAAAGAATTAGCTGAAGATGGCGAATATAAATATGTAGCCAAAATAGACAAAAAAACATCTAAAATATGACACTCTTTAAATGGCAAAGTATTTAAAGTTAAAGATATGATACCTGGCATAAATACTCCACCAATGCATCCATGGTGTAGAAGTATTACAGTACCGCATGTGGGAAACTGGCGGGATAAATTCTTTACTGAACGTAAAGGTAAGTATCAGACTGAGAATAAAGAATCAGAAAAAGAAAAAATACAAGAAAAAGCAAAAAAGAAATGCTTGATATGATACGTAGTGGTAAAATAAAAGTAGAAATTAATCCAGAAAAACAAAATAGACATTGTAAAAATCATAGACTTTTTAAAGAAAGTAAATCGAAAGCCATTAAAAATTATTATATGCTTCCAAGCTACACTACTATACCTAATCGAGAATTGAATAAATTACTTATGGAAAAATCAAATACTGGTATAATGTTATTAGTTAACAATAAATTTAATAAAAAAGAAATTATAGACTTTGGCGTTGTAATTGGAAAAGCTTTTGTAAATGGTCGTTATATTAATACTAAATTAGGGAAAGTACATTATTCTAAGACAGGTACACATGTAGTTCCTTATATTAAGAAGGAGATGAAAAAATGAGAATAGCTAGGTCTTACGGACATAAAGTAAACGTAGTTTTAAATGATGATAATAAACTTTTTGGAGATGTAATAAATTTTGAAAATCCATATGAAAGTGATTCAGGAAATTTTGTAATGGATTTAGAAACTGAATTAGGTATTTACTCTATTGATGACTCTGAAATTAAAGAAATAAGAATAATATCTTAATGGCATCCTTTCTACCCATATAAATAGAAAGTGGTGCTATTTTTATACACTTTTTCAACCTTCTACAGAAGGTTATTTTTTATGTCCAAAACGTGCTGATGACGTTATAAAAGCAAGTATGGAATACGCAGTCGACAGACTATAAACGGAGGTATATCTCATGGAAAACAACCAAAGTAATATTACTGAAGAAGCAAAAAGCAATGAGAAATTAGAAACACCTAAGGAACAAGCTCAACATAATGAGAAAACATTTTCCCAAGAAGAAGTATCTCAAATGATTAAAGACCGTCTAGCTAGAGAAAAAAGAAAATCTGATGAGCGTATTAAAGATGCAATTCAAGAAGCTGAAAAACTGGCCAAGATGAATAAAGACCAAAAAAGTCAATATGAGATAGAAAAACTTTTTAAAGAAAATGAAGCATTGAAAGCTGAAAAGGCATTATCTCAAATGAGAAATGAAACGCGTTCAATGCTTAGTGAATCAGGTGTAGAAAACTTTGATGATCAAATTATAAATGTATTAGTGAATTCCGATGCAGAAACAACAAAGAAAAATGTTGAATCATTTACTAACTTACTGAATCAGCACGTGTGCAGGCTGAATCACAGAAGCTAACTTATCTTAAAGAATTAGGTGAAGATGGCGAATATAAATATGTGGCCAAAATAGACAAAAAAACATCTAAAATATGTCACTCTTTAAATGGCAAAGTATTTAAAATTAAAGACATGGTTCCAGGCATCAATGCTCCACCAATGCATCCATGGTGTAGAAGTACTACAGTACCGCATTTGGGAAACTGGCGGGATAAATTCTTTACTGAGCGTAAAAGTAAGTATCAGATTAAAGATTACCTTAGCGAGTCAGGTGCACTTAGTAACAAAAATGATGAATACGGTGTTAAAAGAAGAAAGCAAGCACAAACGTATTATAATTCAGTAAAAAATCGTGATAAACTGGCAGAGATAAAAACTATTGCAAACAATGTGAATATGAATGAAAAAGCGATTAAAAGAGTTTATGAACACCTATTTAAGAACAAGTATCTACTAGACAATGGCATTAAACAATTTGACCCTGATTTTTATATGGCTCAAAGTTGGCAAAGATTGAGAGAAGGGAAAAATATTAAATCTATGGATGTAATAGTGCTAAAGCACGAAGCACTTGAACACTTTTTAATGAATAAGTATAATTTAAGTTATAAAGAAGCATATATACTATCTGAAAAAAATACAATTACAGCGCATTAATTAAATAGAGGTGAGATTATTTGCTAATTTTAAAACTTCAAGAAAAAAATAACCAGACTGTTATATATAAATATTATCCTAATGATAATGAAAATATTAAGCCAGGTGTTATTTATGTGAATATAGACAGTCTTCAAATTATCAATGCTGAAAAATCTGAGATAGAAGATAAAGAAAAAGATAATTATTTTATACATGCTATCGAAAGAATAGAATTGAATACCAGTAAAAAAATGTTTCCCAAATCTGAACTTGTAGCTTGGGGATAGAGCACCTAACAAAGATATAGATTAAGGTGCTATTTTTATACACTTTTTTAACCTTCTCCGGAAGGTTATTTTTTATGTTCAAAACGTGCTGATGACGTTATAAAAGCAAGTATGGAATACGCAGTCGACAGACTATAAACGGAGGTATATCTCATGGAAAACAACCAAAGTAATATTACTGAAGAAGCAAAAAGCAATGAGAAATTAGAAACACCTAATGAACAAGACCAACATAATGAGAAAACATTTTCCCAA
>NZ_VUKI01000081.1:0-530 GCF_008385775.1 Staphylococcus sp. GDX7P312P
TCTAGATCATTTTGATATGGACTTTCTATACCTCACAGATACTAAAAATATAATTATTGATGAACGTCATTTACTAAGAGAAGGAGGGAATGACCATGAATAATTGGATCAAAGTGGCACAAATATCTGTTATAGTCATTAACGAAGTGATTGACATCATGAAAGAAAAGCAAAATGGAGGAAAATAGTATGCAAATCAATCGATATATCACAAGAGGCATTAGTGAACACTTATCTCTAGACCTTCAAATCTTACTTTGGAACATGGTAAAAGAACGGGACAATCAACCTCAGACAGATTACCTACACATTTTTAAACTGCAAGAAGATGAGAATATACTCTCAATCACACATGAACAAGAACAACCCGCATACAAATTGGAATATCACTATACAAACTATGTAAAAAATCAAAATGCATTACCTAAGAAAGTCTACGTCATCCGAGAAGATGATGTAGACGTTTTTTATTATGTGATGCTTTTACCAGAAGAATACTAAAGGAAGTAATGATATATGAATACAATTAA
>NZ_VUKI01000082.1:0-923 GCF_008385775.1 Staphylococcus sp. GDX7P312P
TAGGATCGATGATCCTCATATTAGTCAGTTTATTTTTAGCTTTTGTGTTAAATTATGTTCCAGAGAAATGGATATTAGGTTTATTAGGTTTGATCCCCATCTACTTAGGTATAAAAGTTGCTATTTATGATGATTGTGAAGGCGAAAAAAGAGCAAAAAAAGAATTAAACGAAAAAGGTTTGTCCAAATTAGTAGGGACTGTTTCTTTAGTGACAATTGCAAGTTGTGGTGCAGATAATATTGGTTTATTTGTCCCTTATTTTGTAACATTGGATATTGTTGAATTACTGACTACCTTAATTGTATTTTTAGTTTTAATTTTCTTTTTAGTATTCACAGCACAAAAACTAGCTAGAATTCCTGGTGTGGGTGAAATTGTTGAGAAGTTCAGTCGTTGGATTATGGCTGTTATCTACATAGCATTGGGCTTATTTATTATTATTGAAAATGAAACCATACAAACAATATTAGGATTTATATTATAAATTAAGGTGTGACTTAATATGAGTAACAATAAAATTTGTGACGTCATTTGTGTTCATGAGGAAAAAGTGAATTATGCTTTAAGATTTTTAAAAGAAGAAAAAACTCAACGGCTTATCAATACATTATTAAAGATAAGTGATGAGAATAAGCTGAAAATTATATTAGCTCTAATTAAAGAGAAAGAATTATGTGTTTGTGACTTATCTATAACATTAGGTTTGAGTATAGCTTCAACATCACATCATTTGAGAGCTCTGTATAAAAGAGACGTGCTGGATTTTTACAAGGATGGGAAAATGGCATACTATTATATCAAAGATATAGAAATGAAATCATTATTAATAAAATGTATGACTTAAATATAAAGAAACGCTCACATTAAACGAGCGTTTCTTTGAATTCTTGTATTCTTTTTCCAATTTCATCTCTAACACGTT
>NZ_VUKI01000083.1:0-530 GCF_008385775.1 Staphylococcus sp. GDX7P312P
TCTAGATCATTTTGATATGGATTTTCTCTACCTCACTGATACTAAAAATACGATTATCGATGAACGTCATCTACTAAAAGAAGGAGGGAATCACCATGAATAATTGGATCAAAGTGGCACAAATATCTGTTACAGTCATTAACGAAGTGATTGACATCATGAAAGAAAAGCAAAATGGAGGAAAATAGTATGCAAATCAATCGATATATCACAAGAGGCATTAGTGAACACCTATCTCTAGAGCTTCAAATCTTACTTTGGAATATGGTGAAAGAAAGAGATAATCAACCCCATACAGATTACCTACACATTTTTAGACTGCAAGAAGATGAAAATATACTCTCAATCACACATGAACAAGAACAACCCGCATACAAATTGGAATATCACTATACAAACTATATAAAAAATCAAAATGCATTACCTAAGAAAGTCTACGTCATCCGAGAAGATGGTGTAGACGCTTTTTATTATGTGATGCTTTTACCAGAAGAATACTAAAGGAAGTGATGATATATGAATACAATTAA
>NZ_VUKI01000084.1:0-1553 GCF_008385775.1 Staphylococcus sp. GDX7P312P
TCCGATTTGACGTAGAGCCATAAAAATCAGCCCTGTTTTTTTGATACAAAAAAAGCGCAAAAATCTCTATAATTTAAATATTTGACCAAATAAATTAAGGAGAGATTATGCGCCTATGAATTATTTTATGTCAAAAACACTTGGAATTGAAGACCCTAATATTATTTTCGACAATAAACTAGAAGAAGCTGAATTTAAAGGGAAAAGATGTAAATACTTTTATGCGAAAGTTACATATACGCCTGATTGTTGTGAAAATTGTGGCGTACTAAATAAAAACTATACTATTGTAAAAAATGGTTTTAAAATTTCTAGAATAACCATTCCGAAAGTATCTGAAATGAATGCTTTTTTAGTCCTTAAAAAGCAAAGATTCTATTGTAAGCATTGTTCTACTTACTTTACAGCTCAAACAAACATCGTTGATGTTGACTGTCATATTTCTAATAATACACGTTTAGCAGTTTTGGATAAGGCAACTTCTATACGATCTCAAAAATCAATAGCGAAGTCTTGTGGTGTATCTAATTCAACAGTGTCTCGCATTATTAATCATGCGGTACAAGATATCAGACATATGCCATTTGCCTCTTTACCTAAACACTTACTTATGGATGAATTTAAAAGTGTTAAACAAGTAGATAGTGCTATGAGTTTTATTTTTTGTGATGCGAAATCGCATAAGATTATAGATATTGTAAGAGATAGAAAGCTATACTATTTAAAAAATTATTTTTTCCGTGATTAGCCACCATCTTTTAGAAGCAAATTCCCAAAAATTCATAGGTTCAGATGTGTAATCTTTATCATCAGTATCTTCTAATTCAACTTTACCATTAACTAAGTTCTCAAGACTAACACCAAATAGCTCAGCTAAATCTTCTTGCGTTAAACCAGAACTTTTTCTGTATTTTCTAATTTGCTCTGCAAGTCTCATATATAAGTCACCTCCAATTAAAGTTATCAATTCTATATGTAACTTTCTGCATATAGAATTGATTATTGCGTCTTTAAATTAGATTGTCTAGTATATTATTTATTAACATATTTCACTTTCACAATGTTAAAAACCGTATCACTTATGATACGCTTCTGTTTATCGGTAAATGATGCGGTTTTTTCTCATTCCCCAATCCGACAGATCCACAAGAATACACAACATAGACGATTATCTATATAGATGGTAATATATATCGTAAGGGAGGTATGGTTATGTCATATCAAGAACTAGCAACAATATTAAAAGTTTTATCAGATTCAAGCAGGTTAGAAATATTAGATTTACTTTCTTGTGGTGAGCTATGCGCTTGTGACTTATTAGAACACTTTCAATTCTCACAACCTACACTAAGTCATCATATGAAGTCATTAGTAGATAACGAATTAGTTACAACACGAAAAGACGGCAACAAACATTGGTATCAACTTAATCATGCTATTTTAGATGATATTATCCAAAACTTAAACATCATTAATACATCTAACCAAAGATGTGTATGTAAAAATGTGAAATCAGGTGATTGTTGATGACCATTTTAGCAATTGTAATTTTT
>NZ_VUKI01000085.1:0-299 GCF_008385775.1 Staphylococcus sp. GDX7P312P
ATTTTAGCAATTGTAATTTTTCTTTTAACTTTAATCTTTGTAATATGGCAACCGAAAGGTTTAGATATTGGTATTACAGCTTTAATTGGAGCTGTTGTTGCTATCATTACGGGAGTCGTAAGTTTTTCCGATGTATTAGAAGTAACAGGTATTGTTTGGAATGCTACCTTAACATTTGTAGCTGTTATTCTTATTTCATTAATATTAGATGAGATTGGATTTTTTGAAGGGTCTGCGATACATATGGTCAAGGCTTCAAACGGTAATGGCTTAAAAATGTTTGTTTTTATCATGATATT
>NZ_VUKI01000086.1:0-810 GCF_008385775.1 Staphylococcus sp. GDX7P312P
AGTCCAATTTATTATAGAACCATTTTTATATCAGTCCTGTATAGTATAGAGTCAAATTTTTTTACAAAAAAAGACAGTAAGGCAATATGCCTCACTGTCAATTATGCAAAATAAGGTTTTATTGAATAAAGCTTATTTTAATCTTCTTTTTCTTCTTTCTTTCTACGGCGTTTTACAAATAACAGTAATGCACCAATAGCTGCGAATAACGAACCAAATATAGTTGCATTATTCGTACTTGTTTCACCTGTTTCTGGTAAATCTTCTTCAGTAGTATTGTTACCATTATTAATATTTTGTTGAGTATTTTTATTTCCTACGTTTGCTGTTGTTGTATAAGTAGTATTTCCGTTTGAATCTTTTTCAACAACACTTACGCTCTCTCCATCATTAAGATTTACAGAAGATGGTTTAAACATTTCCCAAGTTCCATTTGGATTAACTGTTGTAGTAGTTGTTATACCATTTGAGAAAGTGACTTCTACTGTGCTTCCATGTGTACTATGTTGTCCTGAAATAACTTGATTGCTAGAATCTATAGGATTAATAACTGGATTATTATTACTACTATTTGTTTCATTATTATCTACTGGATCAATTTGATTTCCATCATTGTCGCCATTATTATATCCAGAATCTATATCATTACCATCATTTCCGTTATCACCATTATTATGGTGAGTTGTATCCGGACCATCATTATTGTTGTCTGTGTTATCACCATGGTTAGTATTTTCATTACCTGGTTGAACATTGATATTAGTTTGGTTAGATGTATTACCATCTTGATCTGTCGCTGTAATAGGTAAT
>NZ_VUKI01000087.1:0-505 GCF_008385775.1 Staphylococcus sp. GDX7P312P
GATGGTAAAAAAATCAACGATAACTAATAGCAAAACTAGCATTTACGTGTTTCAATAACTGGAACACGTAAATGCTAGTTTTTTTGTTTTTACATATTCTTAAAACGATACGTTGACTTACTTTCAATTGTGATCTTTATCAAATAGTTTTCCGACATCTTTTAATAAATCTTTACTTCCTAGCCATGTTGAAAGAGATGACATCGTAAAACTAATCGCTTTCGTTAATAATTCCATATTACAACAGCTCCTTTACTAACGAGTTGTCTTAATTCATCATGCTGACTTTAGTCTGCTTACTATATATATACCACATCGAAATTGGATGTAACATCTTTGAAGCGTGGTACAGAATTTTAAATCCTTTGTAACCCCAGCTTTCTTTGCTTGTGGAATTTCTTTTCGAAATTCTCGTTGCTGGGGCCCAGAACCACTGCTTTCAATAATAGTTGCATTTCTTTTCGAAATTCTAGTTTCTGGGGCCCCAAACAACTGATATAAATTA
>NZ_VUKI01000088.1:0-249 GCF_008385775.1 Staphylococcus sp. GDX7P312P
ATTTTGTAAATTACAAATATAAAAAAAAACTTTATAATGTAGTTTTCAAACTTTTTAAGGAGAAACATTATGCAACCTTCAACACATACAAAATTAACCCGATTGCTTCTAATAGTATTATGTGTAATGACTGCCTTTGGACATCTGATTATTGATATGTATTTACCCTCATTACCTGAAGCACAACATCTATTTAGGTCATCAACATCTGAAATACAACTTACATGATCATTTGCATTGATAGGTTTA
>NZ_VUKI01000089.1:0-273 GCF_008385775.1 Staphylococcus sp. GDX7P312P
GGTGGCCCCCGATGGCGCGGTCAGTGTGAGAGCCGTGCAGATCGCCCAGGCGGTGTCCGGCCAATGGGTGGTGCTGAGCGGCTTGAAGGCCGGAGAACAGGTGATGGTGGACGGCTTCCAGAAGCTGCGTGGCAACACCCCCGTGAAGCCCGTGCCCTGGAAAAGCCCCCCTGAGGCCACGCCCACCCCGGGCACGCCAGGCACCACGGGCGCCAAGCCTTGAGGACGCTGCGCCATGTCCAACTTCTTCATCAGCCGCCCCATCTTCGCCTG
>NZ_VUKI01000009.1:0-1632 GCF_008385775.1 Staphylococcus sp. GDX7P312P
CAAAGATGACTTGTTTTGAAAAAAGCTTGATTCAAGCGCATTTTCAAATCAGTCAGCTACTGACATAATGATAAAGTAGGCTGAGACATTTTATTTGCTCTACGTCAAATCGGACTGATGAGTCCAAATATTGAGATTAAGCAACCTTAGGTTGTTTAATCTCTTTTTTTGTTGTTGAGGCAAATAGTCGCGAAGTTATAATAATTCGATTACGCAAATTATCATAATTTCTATAACCAAAAGATACCCTTTTAATGAGTTTGATTTTATTATTAATTCCTTCTAACGGACCGTTGGTCAGGTTAGAATATGTCATAGTATTTTCAATGAAAGCTGATAATCGTCGTAAAGTTCTAATGACTGGGCGTAATTTGGGACACACATCTGAAAGATGAATAGAAAAGAGTTTATGATTAAATTTCTCTATTTGATTTTCTTTTAATAATCTTCTTAGCTCATGAACGTAGTGATATGTATTAAATAATTCTACATCTACACCTAATAAGTAATTTATAATGCCTTTTTCGGTTTTCCACTCTTTAAATAAATGGACTTTATGATAATTAAATGCCTCTAGCGTTTCAAAAGGTTTAAGAAATAGTTTCCAATAACTTTTATATTTATTATAAAGCGGTCTATTAGAGGTTCTATAACAATTCATTACATGAACTCTAGACATATTTAACGCTCGATTTAAAGATTGAACAATATGAAAACGATCAATAATAATCTTCGCGTTAGGAAATAATTGTTTGATTAGTGACATATATGGTTCATACATATCAATCGTGACTGTTTTGACTTTTTGTCTGAGTTTCAAAGAATAGCGATAAAAATGATCTTTTAGCGATTTTAACTTACGATCCGCTACCACATCTACGATGCGGTGCGATACAGCATCTGCATAAATAAAACTCATTTTTCCGATAACATTTTTAACACTTTTAAATTCGTCCATCATTAAGTGTTCAGGTAGAGCATCAAAAGAAGACTGACCTACGTCGCTTGCCGCTTGATTAATCACTCTAGACACAGTCATTGATGATACTAAGCATGACTTAGCGATAGATTTTTGAGAGCGGTATTCTTGTGCTTTATCTAAAACTGCAAGTTTTGTTTTATTAGAAATAAAACAATGAGCGTCGACAATATTAGATTTAGCAGTAAAATGACTGTCACATGATTTACAATAAAATCTTTGTTTTTGAAGTTTTAAATAGGCGGGCATTTCCATAATTTTAAGTAAAGTAATCGTTGAAGTTTTCTTGCCATTTTTTACTATAGAGAAATTTTCATTTTTAGTTGAACAATTTTCACAATGTGTAGGTTGATAAGTGAGCTCGGCATAGTAAAACAAGCTCATTCGTCCTTTATGTTTTTTCTCAATCACTTCATCTGAAAAATTTAGATTTTTATCTTTAATTCTTAATGTATTTAATATAGACTTACACATAGGCGCATTACCTTTCTTTTTTATTTTGTTTGGTAGCTAATAATTATAGAGGTAATTGCGCCATTTTTGTATTCAAACAAAAAAATTGGACTGATGATTTATTAGTCATCAGTCCAATTTATTATAGAGCCTAAATAATGAAAGATATTTAGAGTGATTCGAACTTAACTAAGATTAAA
>NZ_VUKI01000090.1:0-331 GCF_008385775.1 Staphylococcus sp. GDX7P312P
CAAGCAGCACCACTAACCTGTGCGTATACTGGAGATAAACCAATCGCAAGCGCAGTTAATCCGGCTGAAGCAACAACGCCAAGAACTCCCGCAGCATCACCTAACTCTTCTAGAAATTTTATTCCGAATACTTCTCAACCAACATACTTGTTGAATGCTTCGACTAAGAATGTCGCGATAGCCTCGTCGATCAGTGCTCCCATCGAACGCATTCCGTTAGGTGCTTTATAAGTAAATAACGTAAAAATAATAAGAACTAAAATTAAGAATAAAGAACCAATAAGTAAAACCATAAAATTTTCCAATCCCATAGTAGATAATAAAAAAATGG
>NZ_VUKI01000091.1:0-257 GCF_008385775.1 Staphylococcus sp. GDX7P312P
ATTTTTTGGTAGCATGTTTACACTTGGTTTAACGACGATCATTATAGTTGGGACCGTAATATTGTGACTAATATTAGGGCTATCAGCTGCACTAATTGGTCGTTGGTTAGATGCACTATTGATGGCATTTGATGATATGTTAATTGCTTTACCATCTATTATTATAGCACTAGTCGTATTAGGCTTTATTAATAACTCAATTTTATGTTTATTTTTGGCCTTGATGATTGTGTGGTTAGGACGCTATTTACGATATA
>NZ_VUKI01000092.1:0-238 GCF_008385775.1 Staphylococcus sp. GDX7P312P
AAGAAGATGACCTTGAAGTTCACCACACACGAATGGGTGAACGTGCTTTTGTATTAATTCCATTAAATGATATTGCATCAACAAAAATAGAACCTCTTTCAAATACTCGTATCTCTGATTTAGTCATACCAGATGACACAGTGAAGATATATAAAGGTTAAGAATTATTAATTATGAATTTAATTAATATTATTGAAATTCGAAAATATTGATGATCATATTTTTAAAGTGATACAGG
>NZ_VUKI01000093.1:0-218 GCF_008385775.1 Staphylococcus sp. GDX7P312P
ACTGCCGAAGAATTTAGTGAAAGATTAAATGAAGAAATTATCAAGAACAGTCATAAGAGTGAGGAGTAGGTTGAATGGGTATTGTATTTAACTATATAGATCCTGTGGCATTTAACTTAGGACCACTGAGTGTACGATGGTATGGAATTATCATTGCTGTCGGAATATTACTTGGTTACTTTGTTGCACAACGTGCACTAGTTAAAGCAGGATTACAT
>NZ_VUKI01000094.1:0-231 GCF_008385775.1 Staphylococcus sp. GDX7P312P
TGTGAACATGAAATACGCACTAAAATTATTTAGAACGGACCGGAAGCGAGTTGCTAAGACGCCAGCAGTTTGTGTTATACTTGCAGGACTTGAGATATTACCGTCTTTCTATGCTTGGTTCAACTTATGGTCTATGTGGGATCCTTATATTCATACAGGTCATATCAAGTTTGCCGTTTTAAACGATGACAAGGGTGACAAAGTTCGTGGCAAGAAAATTAATTTTGGTAA
>NZ_VUKI01000095.1:0-240 GCF_008385775.1 Staphylococcus sp. GDX7P312P
TCCATGCAAATCGAAATGTAAAACACTCTATATAGTAATTGAAAAGAAAGGCCGGTGTTTAAATGAATATAAAAGAATTAAGACGCAAATCTTACGCGGAGTTATTAAGTTTGAAAGTCAATGGGTTTAACGGGCTGTTGCTAATACTGATCGTCTTCATCTTAAGGGGCATTGCGACCCCCTTTATTGGAGTTGTAGTAGGCGTACGTGGTGGTGGTTATATTCTCAAGCGTTAGGACG
>NZ_VUKI01000096.1:0-237 GCF_008385775.1 Staphylococcus sp. GDX7P312P
CAAATAACCTCAATAAAATCTAATTAAAGTTATTCTATCTATATATTTAGTCAGTTTGACTAAAAATTACATTGTGTGGATTGGCATTCCAATTGCTTTTTCAGCAGATTCCATAGACATTTCACCTAATGTTGGGTGAGCATGTACTGTTAATGCGATATCTTCAGCATTCATACCAGCTTCGAAAGCTAAACCTAATTAAGAAATGATATCAGAAGCGCCATTACCGGCAATTTG
>NZ_VUKI01000097.1:0-259 GCF_008385775.1 Staphylococcus sp. GDX7P312P
CTTTCTTTGACGATCCTTTTTGAGATTCATGAGCTAAAATTAAATAGGGTTTGAATTTTAATAAGGCTACTTTATTTAAATTCACTGTATCAAATTGTTCTTTACCCTTTTTAACATCTTTAGTGTAATCGTACACTGTAGAAACACCTAAAACATCTTTTCCGAGACCTAATTCATAAAGAATTTCCTTATTACTTGGAATAAGCGAAACGATACTTTTGTATGAATGCTCTTTAGAATTGGAATAAGATTGATTAAT
>NZ_VUKI01000098.1:0-228 GCF_008385775.1 Staphylococcus sp. GDX7P312P
CAAATTATGGCAAATAAATATAAACAATATTATACTGTTAGAAAATATTGGCATTTGATGCGAACTAATACTTTAAATGCTGCTGTTTTACCAGTTTTAGTGGGTACTGCAACTGCAAAACTTTTTTTATTAGGTATTCAAGATAACATCAAATTCATGTTATTTATTGCATTGTTAATCGCTTGTTTAATTATCCAAGCTGCAACAAAAATGTTTAATGAATACTAC
>NZ_VUKI01000099.1:0-248 GCF_008385775.1 Staphylococcus sp. GDX7P312P
CATCCACCATATTTGAGGGAGAAATCATATTAACTTATCAACAGACTTAAATGAAACATTAAGAGCGCTGGTTGATTTGTTATAGTTGAAGCATCAGAATGAAGACTACTTAACAAAAGAGTATCGATTAAAAATAATTAATCTATTGAATGCACTTATTGAAATTTATTGCAAAATGCAGACTGTTATTCGAGATATTGATATAATGGTTCAATCTATTATTGAGTATTTTAAAGACGGTGACATCA